>NZ_JAJSZC010000303.1:0-7551 GCF_036815105.1 Streptomyces sp. IBSBF 3136 | reverse complement strand
GTGTGGGCGCATGCCCGGGGCAGGAGCCGGTCGGGGTGGGTGGGCAGGGTGTGGGTGGTTCCGTCGAACACGCCGGTGATGAGTTGTTGTCCGTCGGGGGTGAACCTCAGTGCCAGGACTGCGGTGGTGAAGCCGGTGAGGAGTAGTTGTTCTTGGGGTCGGCGGGGTGAGGTCACTTGCCAGATCCGGGCGGTGCGGTCGTCGCTGGCGGCGGCCAGCAGTCGTGCGTCGGGGCTGAAGTGGACGTCGCCGACGACGTCGGTGGGTCCGTCGAGCGCGGTGAGCAGGACCGGGTGGCGTGGCTGGGTGAGGCGCCACAGTTTCACGGGCCGGTCGCCGCCGCCGGAGGTGGCCAGGAGGGCGCCGCGCGGGCTGAAGGCCACGGACAGTGCGGTGGTGGTGTGCGGGTGCCAGTCGGCGCGGCGGATCGGGTGGGTGGGGGAGGTGGTGTCCCAGAGGATGACGCGTTGGTCGCCGCCTCCCGCGCTGGCCAGCAGTCGTCCGTCGGGGCTGAAGGCCACCGATCGGACCTCGTCGTGGTGGCCGGGCAGTCGGGCGCCGGGGGCGGGATGGGTGACGGAGCGGGTGTTCCACAGCACTACGTCCCCGTCGCTGCCGGCGCTCACGAGGCTCTGTCCGGAGGGGCTGAAGGCCAGCGCGCGGATCGTGTGGGTGTGGGGGTGGAGGGTGGCGAGCCGGCGCGGGTGGTGTGGGTCGGTGGTGTCCCACAGGATGATGGCTCTGTCGGCTCCCGCGCTGGCCAGTACGGGGCTGTGGGGGCGCCAGGCGAGCGCGTAGACGGCGTTACGGTGGCCGCTGAGCACCGCCGTTTGGCGGGGGTGGCGTGCGGCGTGTATGTCCCACAGGCGCACGGTGCGGTCCCGGCCCGCCGTCGCCAGGATGCTGCCGCCGGGGCCGCCCGCCCCGCCGGGGCCGCCCGCCCCGCCGGGGCCGGCGGGTGGGGTGGGTGGGGTGGCGAGGGCGTACATCTCGGCCCGGTGTGCCTGCCAGGTGGACATCAGTGTGCTCAGGAGCGCGTTGCGGCTGTGTCGGCCGGGCCGCAGCCGGTAGGCGGCCAGTGCGAGTTGTGCGGCGAGGCCCGGGGAGCGGTGCCACAGGCCGGTGGCCTGCGTGCTCGCGTTGCGGGCGACGGCTTCGTCGCGCTGGGCGGCCACCTGTCGGCCGGCGCGCACGGCGAGCACGCAGGCCGTCAGGGAGATCACCATCAGTACCGCCGAGGCGGCCGTCAGTAGTCGCCGGACGCGTCTGCGGCGGGTTGCGGCCGCGGCCTCCGCGTGGTGCGCGGCCAGACTCGCCTGGAGGTAGGCCTGCTCGCGTGCGGTGAGTCCGGCGTCTTTGGCGTGTGCCAGGGGGCGGGCCGCCCGCAGTCGGGTGCCGCGCAGCAGGGCGCCGGGGTCCTGTTCCAGGTGGGCCCAGGTCGCGGCCGCTTCGGTCAGCTGCCGGCGGGTGCGCAGGACCTCGCGGTCCTCCTCCAGCCATCCGCCCAGCCGCGGCCAGCCGGTGATGAGGGCTTCGTGGGTGAGTTCCACGTGCCGGCCGTCCACGGTGATCAGCCGTGCGGCGGCGGCGCGTTCGAGGACCGCCGCGGTGTCCGGATCGCAGGACAGCTCCGAGCCGGTGATGCGGCGCTTGGTGTCCTTGACGTCCTCCCCGACGGCGACGAGCCGCAGGAAGAGGTGCCGGGCCGCGTCCTGCTGCCGGGCGCTGAGTGCCTGGTAGAAGCGTTCGGCGGTGTGGGTCAGGGCGTGCTCGATGCATCCCGCGCTCCGGCACGCCTCCATCGTCAGCACGGTGCCCCGGCGGCGCCGCCAGGTTTCCCGCAGCGCGTGGGAGAGCAGCGGGAGCATCCCGGCACTGCCCTGCACCTGGGCGATCAGGTAGGCCAGCAGCCGCCCCTCGACGCGGCAGCCCACCGCCTGCGCGGGCCGGCAGATGGCCCGGTGGAGCTCCTCGCCGTCCATCGCCCCGAGCGTCACCATCGCCGCGTCGAGGGCCCGGGCGAGTTCGGCGTGGGCGATGCAGGGGGCGTAGAAGTCCGCCCTGACGCCCAGCACGACGCGGCACGCACTGTTGTGTGCCCGGGTGGCCGCGAGGAGCGCGTCGATGAAGTGGTTGCGTTCCTCGGGCCGGGTGCACAGGGTGAACAGTTCCTCGAACTGGTCGACGACGAGGACCACCTCGGCCGGCCCGGTCTGCGCGGTGGCGATCTGACGCAGGAGCAGGTGCAGGTTTCCCGGATGCGCGCGCAGCTCCTCGAGCAGGCGGCCGGGCGTGCTGGAGGCGGGGGCCGCCAGGTGTACGGCCAGTTCCTCCAGCGGCCGGGCCCCCGGGGTGAGCGTGAGGACGATGCGGCCCTCACCGCGCAGGGACGGGGACAGCCCCGCGTGCAGCACCGAGGACTTCCCCGCCCCGGACGCGCCGAACAGGGCGATGAACCGCTGCTGCGTCAGCCGCCCGCGCAGCTGCTCGATCACGCGTTCGCGCCCGAAGAAGAACCGGCTCTGCCCCGAGCCGAAGGAGGCCAGTCCCGGGTAGGGCGAGTCGACCGGATCCGCTGGGGGAGCGGGGGTGTGTGCCGTACTCCGGGCGGCTGCGGCGAGGTCGGCGGCCGTCGTGTGCCACAGGGCCTCCCACCGCCGCACGTCGCCGCCGCAGGCCAGGACATAGCCCCGGGTCACCTCGAGCGAGGGCAGTCTGCGGCCCGCGGCCGCGCTCGACAGCGTCGCCACCGAGTAGTGCGCGCGTGCCGCGAGTTCGTAGTAGGAGGGCCCACCCGCCGCCCGGCGCAGTTCCCTCAGCCCGGCGGCGAACCGCACCACCGGGCCGTCGCCCTCGGGAAGCGGTGACTCTCTGCGCGGCATGCCTGTTCCCCCGGGTTCGGCCTGTTCTGCGACAAGTGTCCCCGCCCGGGCGAGGCCGCCGGCGTCGCGGCGCTGATTTTCGGCCCCCTTTTCTCGTCACCGTCCGGTGCGGCCGGGTCCGGCGGCTGCTCGTGTTCGGCGCACGCGCCGGCAAGCGTCCCCCCACCGTCACCGCCACCCGGGACGCGACGGCCACCTTCCGACCCCACCCCACCCGACCCGACCTGATCTGGCCTGACCTGGCGCGCGTACGCCGTCCGGGTCGCCGGAGAGACCTGCTACCGCGGGATCGCGCATCGGTCAAGTCACGACTTGCAGTCGCATGACGGGGCGCGGCGCGGCGGGGTTAATGGATACATCGGCTCCAGCGGCCAGGGCGAGATATTCGCTCAGGGCCACGGGTCGCCCGGGAAGGTCTCTTTTCCGGTGTCCGATCAAAAACTCTCTCTATTCCTTTCCGGAGGATTCTCATGGCTCGCTCTCCTCGTTCCCGTCGTTTCGTGATGCTGGCTGCTTCGTCCGTACTGGCGGCCGGTGGTGCACTGATCCCGACGGGTGCGTTTGCGGCGCCTCAGCACGTCGGCACCATCGTGTCGATGGCTCCGCAGGGCGGCCACGGTAGCTGGAACCACGGCGGCGGCCATGGCGGCCACGGTCACGGCAACCACGACGGCGGCGGCCATGGCGGGCGAGGCGGTGGCAAGGTCGTCGTCATCATCAACAACACCAACACCAACACCAACACCCAGGGCAACAACAGCGGGAACGGGAGTGGCAACGGCAACGGCAACCCCAACGGCAGCGGCAACGGCACCGGGAACGGGAACGGCAACACCGGTATTGCAGGTCCGAACGCGGCGAGCTGAGTGCGTGATGCCGGTGGCGGGTGACCGGTAGAAAGACACACGATTTGAAACTGGCTGTACGGCGTGGCCCAAGGGTCACGCCGTACAGCCAGTTCTGCGTGTTACCTGCACGCGAAGGACCCGGTTTTACCGAGGTCAGGGAAGGGGGGAAGGGGGCTTTTTTCGTTTGTCAAGTCCCGATTTCTCGGTAGCGATATCGCGTGACGTGACCCCCGCCGGATGCCGGTGCTTAATAGAGATAAGGGTTCACTCGTACCGGGTATTCCCCGCATCGCCTGGAAATCACCGGCGATGCCCCGATAATCACCGGAAGGTAATTCCCATGACTCTCACCTCGAAGACGCGACGCCTGTTCATGCTGGCCGCTGCCACCACGCTGGCCGCCGGCGGCATCTCCATCTCCACCACCGCCATGGCGGCGCCGATGACACACGCCACCGCCCACGCTCACAGCCACCACGACCACGGCCACGGCCACGGCAATGGCAATGGCAACGGCAACGGCAACGGGAACGGCAACGGCAACGGGAACGGGAACGGCAACGGCAACGGAAACGGGAACGGCAATGGGAACGGCAACGGGAACGGCAATGGGAACGGCAATGGGAACGGAAACGGCAATGGGAACGGCAATGGGAACGGAAACGGCAATGGCAACGGCAATGGGAACGGAAACGGCAATGGCAACGGGAACGGCAACGGGAACGGGAACGGCAACGGGAACGGCAACGGCAACGGGAACGGAAACGGCAACGGCAACGGCAACGGCAACGGGAACGGGAACGGCAACGGGAACGGCAATGGGAACGGAAACGGGAACGGCAACGGGAACGGCAACGGGAACGGCAATGGGAACGGAAACGGCAATGGGAACGGGAACGGCAATGGGAACGGGAACGGCAACGGCAACGGCAATGGCAATGGCAATGGCAACTGACGTGTGATTCGTCGGATAAGAGTCGGTAGGGCCCGGTGTCGAAGACGCCGGGCCCGGCTGCATGTCCTGACGGGAACTGGATCCCCCACTTCTCTGTTCGCTGTCCTGTTCGACGTCGACGGCGCGTTGATCGACGCGGGTGGCCAATCAGGACCGGCGGCCCGGCCCGGCTGCAGGCGGCAGTCCAGAAGCTCCGCAGTGAGGTAGCCGCCGTTGAGCGGGTCACCGGGGAGACGGATGCGGACCGGGCGGCCGTCGATGCGCCCCGCGTACGGTCGAGCCGGCCTGGGCGGCGTGGGTGAAGCGGATGACGCAACCGGCGGCGAATCCCGGGCCCGGGGGGATGACCGCATAGCGGCGGACGCGGTTGACCGGGCCGCGCCGGAGGTCGCGGAGGAGGTGAGGGGCCGTCCATCCGGGGCGGGCCCGCCTCGTCCCGAGAGGACCCACGCAATGGCCACGCTGCCGCCCCCGGCTCCCCTTCCTTCACCCACCCGGGCCGCTCCTCCCGGGACCGGGCGAGCCCCCCTTTTTCCGGTGGGCGGGGAGTGCGGCGGGGAGTGCGGCGTTACTGGTGGGCGGGGAGTGCGGCGTACGACTCGGGTGAGCCGGAGCTGCGGGCGATCAGGTCGGCGGGGAGGGCCTCCGGGGGGGACTTCTTTCTCCTCGACCTCGGTGGGGATGTTTTCGTCCCTCGGGGCAGGGGCGGCCACGGTTCGCGTGGCATCCCAGTCCCGCCGTACCTGGATCGGCACCGATGCGCGCCCTGTCCTCTCTTTTGGTCCATGAAGGGAGGCTGTCGGCCTCGCAGGACGACCCGTCCGGTGCACCCGGTGGTCCATCCGCGTGCAGCACGGGGGCCCTCCTGGAGAAGCGGTGGTCAGCGAGCCGTCACGGACCGGGCGGGCTGGGGCCGGGGTGGCCCTTGGATGTTGTGCGATTGATTGTTCACCGCCCCCGCGCGGACACCGAACAAAAAAGTCCGGCTATCCCTGGAGCCGGGGCCCGGCGACGGTCGGGCCCGGCACACACTCACTCGGGAGGCTTGATGCGTTCGGTATTTGTCGCGGCAGCGGTGTTCGGTCTGGTGGTGGCAAGCGGTACGGCCGCCTCGGCCGCGCAGGCGGCCCAGGCGCCCGGCGCGGGCTGGACCTGCGCGAAGGACGTGTGTCTTCGGGTGGGCGGTGAGGCCCGGTCGAAGAACGCCCACGGATGCAACCACAAGGTGTGCATCAACGTGACCGGCAACGCCTCCGGCTACACGACCAGCGGTTACTACAGCGGCTCCAGCCGGTTCTACGGTCACATCAACGTGTGGGGCCCCAACATGAGGGTCAACGGCCAGGACAGCGCCTACCCGGGCGTCGCGGGGTCCGGCCGGGGCAGTGGCCAGACCTGCGCCGAGGGCTGGGAGCTGTCCGGCGGCACCTACACCTCCGTCGGACTGCCCTGCGAGGACGTCAGCTGACACCGGCAGACGCCGGGGGCCTGGCGGCGAGCCCACCCACGACGCCCCCCGGGGGGACGGTGGGCCGGCCTGCCGCCTGCCGGCCGCCCGCCGGCCGGCTGCCCGCCTGCCGCCTGCCGCCTGCCGGCCTGCCGTCCGCCTGCCCGCCGGCCGCCTGCTGCCCGCCGGCCGGCTGCCCGCCTGCCGGCCGGCCCTGGGGATGGCTGGGCAGCCGACGGTGGACCGCCGCCGGCGGCGGCCGGTGTGGGCACGGTCGGGCGGCCCGGTGACGCACCGCGTCTCGACGCCGATGGTGCGCGGAAAACGCGAAGGGCCCGGGTCACGGTCGCCCCCGCAGCCGTTTGGGACACGGCTGCGGGGGCGGGTGGGCCGCCGCGGCCGTGCGGCGGACCGGAGGATGCCCGGGACGAGCACCTACGGCCGGTCGTGCACAGGGCGGACGTCGCCTGAGGCGGTCGCACTCCGGCGGAACAGCGCGGTCCACAAAAACGGCATCCCGAACAGGGGCGAGTGGGGCGGTTGTTCCCGCATGCGGCGCAGTTCGACCTCTGCCAGGTCGGAGAAGATCCAGCGCAGCGATCGGGGTGTGTAGGCGAGGCCGCCCTGCAGCCGGCGTTCACGGTAGAGGTCGGCGTCGGTGAGGTGTGACCCCATTCCGCCCTCGCCGGCGGCGAAGCTGGTGAGGGCGAGGTGGCCGCCAGGGGCGAGGACGCGGTCGAGGAGGGCCAGGTAGCTGACGCGGCGGTGCGGCGGCAGGTGGTGGAAACACCCCGAGTCGACGACCAGGTCGTACGGGCCGCTCAACTCGGTGACGGGCAGGGCGAAAGCGTCTTTGCACAGGAAGCGGACGTCGACTCCGGCCGCGTGGGCCCGCTCCTCGCCCCAGGCGACGGCCAGGTGAGAGAGGTCGACGGCGTCCACCTCAAAGCCGTGCGAGGCGAGGTACACGGCATTGCGGCCCGGCCCGCACCCCAGGTCCAGGGCCCGTCCGGGAGCGATCAGTCCCTGGTCCAGGTAGGCGGCCAGGTTCTCGTCCGGTTTCGCCACGAAGAACGGGACGGGCCGTGACCGGTCGGCATAGAAGTGGTCCCAGAAATCCTCACCGCTGCTGGGCGCCGGGTGGCCGGCGTCGGATCCGGTTGCGAACCATGCGTCCAGGAGCGCGAGAACGTCTTCGACGGTGCGTACGGTCCGGTCCATTAGGGCCCCCTTTCCGGCCGAGAGACGATGATAGGAACGACGGGAGTCAAAAGGCCAGGTCGGACGCCGTAACGCGGAGGCTTCGGCGGGGTGTTGAAGCCCTGAAGCGGGCAGCGAAGGCACCCACGTGCGGCCCCCCGCCCCCAGGCCGGCCCGGATCTGCCTGAACGGGGCCCCGGCCCCGCCCCCGCCCCCCCC
>NZ_JAJSZC010000302.1:0-7560 GCF_036815105.1 Streptomyces sp. IBSBF 3136 | reverse complement strand
CACCCGCCCCTTCCTGCGCCCGCACGCCCCCTGGCCGGACCGCGCGCGGACGCCCGCGCCCCAGCCCGCACCCGTCGCGCCCGCGCCGTCGGTGACCGGCAAGCCCGACGTGGCCGCCGCCGTCGACGAGGTCAAGCGGCTCCTCGGCGAGGGCCGGATCACCCAGGCCGTCGACATACTCGGCGCCATCCTGCCCACCGCGGCCGAGCAGCACGGCGAGCACTCCCCGGTGGTGCGCACCCTGCGCAAGCAGTACGCGGCCACCCTCATGGACGATGGCCAGTACCGGCGCGCGCTGCCCGAACTGCGCCGGCTGGCCGACGAGCGCGCCACCGAGGCCGGCCAGGCCGACCCGCAGTCCCTGCGCTACCGCTACGAGGCGGCCCAGTGCCTGGAGCAGCTCGGCGAGCCGGCGGCCGCGCTCGCCGAGTACCGCGCCCTGCTGCCGTACTACGAGAACCAGTACGTCTCCGGCGACCCGCAGCTCGCGCACGACGTCCGGCGCCGCATCGGCCACCTGCTGCTCGCCGTCGGGGACCGTCCCGCCGCCCACGACACGCTCGCGCGACTGCTGATGGACGTCGAACGCTTCCAGGGCCCCGGCCACCCGCTGGCCGTGGAGATCCGCCGCACCCTGCAGTGGCTGGGGCAGGTGCGCGGCTAGATTTTGCCGTTCACTGACTGATTCTTGTGATCTTCGGGGGATCGCGTTTTCCGAAGTCGGCAACCGCGCGGGATAGGTTGCCGTTCGTTTTGCCATGGCACGTACGAGCAGGGGTGGGGTTTGATGGCCGGCCATCGACAGTCGAAGAAGCGCAGGTACGTCACGTGGGCGGTGGCCGGGGCGGCCGTGGCCGCCGGCGCCGGCATCGCCGCCCAGACCTCCATGGCCGCCACGGCCTGGCCCGCGCAGAAGACCTTCACCGGCCGCGCCTTCGACACCTGCACCGCACCCTCCCAGTCCACGATGAAGGCCTGGCACACCGGCTTCTACGGCGCCGCCGCCGTCTACGTGGGCGGCAAGAACCGCGGCTGCGCCCAGCCCAACCTGACCTCCTCCTGGGTCACGTACGTCACCGGGCTCGGCTGGAAGCTCATCCCGATCTACGTCGGTGCCCAGCCGCCCTGCCAGTCCGGCTCCAACCCGGAGAAGCTGACCGCCTCCACCGCGGCCTCCCTCGGCGCGACGGACGCCGCCGACGCCGTGGCCAAGGCCTCAGCGCTCGGCATGAAGGCGGGCAGCGCGATCTACCTCGACATGGAGGCGTACGACACCACGAACACGTCGTGCAACGACGCGGTGCTGACCTACGTGCGCGCCTTTGACAAGGCCCTGCACGCCAAGACGTACCGCGCCGGCTACTACGGCTTCACCAGCTCCAGCGCCAAGGCGATCGCCACCGCGTCGAACAAGACGGACCTGCCGGGCAACCTCTGGTACGCACTGTGGGACAAGGAGAACACCACCACCACGGACTGGCCGTGGGGCGCCACCCAGTTCACCGACCACAGCCGGGCCCACCAGTACATGGTCAACAGCAAGGAGGCGCACGGCGGCGTGACGCTCACGGTCGACCGTGACGCGTGGGACGCGCCGGTGGCCATCACCGGCTGATCCGGGCGGGACGCGCGGCGGTGCCCGAAGCGCGCGTGAATCGTTGGTCGAATGGGTTGGCCACAGCGTGCCGACTGCCTACCATCGATCACCGCAAGACTTTGTGCACCGTCGCACAATCTCCCTTGGAGGTCTCCTTGCACCGCCGTCGCACCGCGCTCGTCCTCTCCGCCGCGATCGCCGCTGCGGCCCCCCTGCTCACCGCATGCGGAAGCGAGGCCCACCCGGGCGCGGCCGCCGTGGTGGGCGGACAGCGCATCACCGTCGCCCAGCTCGAGGGCCGGGTCAACGAGGTACGCGAGGCGCAGCGGGCCGCGGTGCCGGACGAGACCCAGTACCAGCAGGTCCTCGCCTCCACCGGCGGCCTCACCCGCGACACCCTGCACAACATGGTGCTCGACCGGGTGCTGCACCGGGCCGCGCAGGACGAGGGGATCGCGGTCAGCCGCAAGGAGGTCCTGCAGATGCGCGCGGGACTGGAGCGGCAGGCCGGCGGCGCCGAGGGACTGCGGACGACCTGGCTGCAGAAGTACGGCATCGCGCCGGAGCGCCTGGACGACAACCTCCGGCTCCAACTGGAGGCGCAGAAGCTCGCCGCGAAGCTCGGCACCGACACCACCCAGCCCGCCTTCTGGAAGGCCCTGTCGAAGGCCTCCGACGAGCTCCACATCGACCTCAACCCGCGCTACGGCTCCTGGGACGTGCAGAAGAGCAGCCGCGTGGACGCCAGTACGCCGTGGGTGCGCGAGGTCACGACCGCGGCGCAGCAGCAGCCGGCGTAGCGACCGGGCTCCGGGGTGCCGTAACGGTACGGCAGCGGCCGCGGCGGCACCCCCGGTCCTACGATCACATCGCGATCCCGGCCCTGTGGACAACCGATCCCGTGCGCCCGCGGCGTGGGTTACGTTCGGATGGTGAACGCAACCAGCCCCGAAGCCGCCCCCGGCCGTATCGTCCTGCTCACCACCAGCCACCGTGTCGCCCCCGGCCTGCTGTCCTGGCCCGCGTGGCAGGCGCTGCGCGCCGCCGACACCGTGCTGTGCGCGGACGGCGCGCATCCGCAGCTGCCGTATCTGCGGGAGGCCGGGATAGCGGTGGCGGAGGCGTCCCCCACCGCGCAGGAGCTGGTCGACGCCTGCGCCGGCGGGCGGACCGCGGTGGTCGTGGCCACGGGCGAGGGGGAGCCCGCCCTCACCGACGGACTGGCCCGTCTCGCGGGCTCCGGCAGGGTGCGCATGCCCGAGCTCGAGCTGCTGCCCGCCTCCTACGACCTGCCCGGCGCCCGCCTCCTCGACCTCGTCCAGGTCATGGACCGCATCCGCCTCGAATGCCCCTGGTCCTCCCGGCAGACCCACGAGGGCCTGGCCAAGTACGGCATCGAGGAGGCGTACGAACTGGTCGAGGCGATCGAGGCCGGCGACCGCGAGGAGCTGCGGGAGGAACTGGGCGACGTCCTGCTCCAGGTCGTCTTCCACTCCCGCATCGCCGAGGAGGACCCGGACGCGCCGTTCTCCGTGGACGACGTGGCCGGCGGCATCGTCGCCAAGCTGATCCACCGCCACCCCCACGTCTTCGGGGAGGAGACGGCCGAGACCCCGGAGGACGTCAAGGAGCACTGGCTGCGCACCAAGGCCGAGGAGAAGCGGCGCAGCTCGGTCACCGAGGGCGTCCCGCTCGGCCAGCCCGGCCTCGCCCTCGCCGCCAAGCTCGCCTCCCGGGTGCGCACGGCGGGCCTCGACGTCCCGCTGCCCCAGGGGGACGGCATCGGCTACGAGCTGCTGGCGCTCGCGGTCCGCGCCGAGGCCGACGGCGTGGACCCGGAGGCGGCCCTGCGGGCGGCGGCCCGGGTGTACCGGGACGCGATCAAGGAGACGGAGGGCCAGGGCAGTACCGGGTGAGGTGACCCGGGCGGGCTGGTCCCTACGGGACGTCATGAAGCCCTTTTCTCATTACCGTTGACCAGAGGGGCCGAGCAGGACGAGGCGCTCCCGCCGGTGGCCGACGCGCTGTGGGGGCGGGCGCTCGAGGTCGCGCGCGAGGACGAGGCGTACGACGCCGAGAGGGTGGCCGCGCTCGCGCGCACCGCTTTCGGGCCCGCGGCCGGGGCCGGCGAGGCGCCCGGCCGGCTCGGGCGGCTGCCGGCGGCGCGCGGAGCGGCGAGGGAGGCGGAACCCGTTCCTGGAGGCGGCCGCCGAGGCGGGTGACGGCGAGGCGGCGACGCTGCTCGGGAAGCTGCTGCGCGAGCGGGCGGAGACATGGCCGGCGGTCGGCGCGGAGCGGAAGGACCCGGAGGCCCGGAAGGCGCGCGGCGAGAGCCCCGGCGGGCCGGATACCGTCGGGGAGTGACCGACCAGCCCCACCCCCCGACCGCTCCCGAACTCTTCACGTGGGAGTTCGCCAGCGACCCGTACCCCGCCTACGCCTGGCTCCGCGAGCACGCGCCCGTGCACCGCACGCGGCTGCCCAGCGGGGTGGAGGCATGGCTGGTCACCCGGTACGCCGACGCCAAGCAGGCGCTGGCCGACCAGCGGCTGAGCAAGAACCCGGCGCATCACGACGAGCCCGCGCACGCCAAGGGCAAGACCGGCATCCCGGGCGAGCGCAAGGCCGAGCTGATGACGCACCTGCTGAACATCGACCCGCCGGACCACACCCGGCTGCGCCGGCTGGTCAGCAAGGCGTTCACGCCCCGCAGGGTCGCCGAGTTCGCGCCCCGGGTGCAGGAGCTGACCGACCAGCTCATCGACCGCTTCGCCGGGACGGGCTCGGCCGACCTCATCCACGAGTTCGCCTTCCCGCTCCCCATCTACGCCATCTGCGACCTGCTCGGTGTCCCGCGTGAGGACCAGGACGACTTCCGGGACTGGGCGGGCATGATGATCCGGCACGGCGGAGGCCCGCGCGGCGGTGTCGCGCGGTCCGTGAAGAAGATGCGCGGCTACCTCGCCGAGCTGATCCACCGCAAGCGCGAGGCACTGCCCGACACCCCGGCCGCCGGCGAGGACCTGCTCTCGGGACTCATCCGCGCCTCCGACCACGGCGAGCACCTCACCGAGAACGAGGCCGCGGCCATGGCCTTCATCCTGCTGTTCGCCGGGTTCGAGACCACCGTGAACCTGATCGGCAACGGCACGTACGCCCTGCTCACCCATCCCGGCCAGCGCCACCGGCTGCAGGACTCCCTGGCCCGCGGCGAGCGCGGCCTGCTGGAGACCGGGGTCGAGGAACTGCTGCGCTACGACGGCCCGGTGGAGCTGGCGACCTGGCGCTTCGCCACCCGCCCGCTCACCGTCGGCGGCCAGGACATCGCCGCCGGGGACCCGGTGCTCGTGGTGCTCGCCGCCGCCGACCGGGACCCGGAGCGGTTCGCCGACCCGGACGTGCTCGACCTGTCCCGGCGGGACAACCAGCACCTCGGCTACGGGCACGGCATCCACTACTGCCTCGGCGCCCCGCTCGCCCGGCTCGAGGGCCAGAGCGCGCTCGCCACGCTCCTCACCCGCCTGCCCGACCTGCGGCTCGCGGTGGATCCGGCGGAGCTGCGCTGGCGCGGCGGACTCATCATGCGCGGTCTGCGCACCCTGCCCGTGGAGTTCACGCCCGCGCCCTGACCCGGTGGTACGAGCGGGCATAGGTGCGGTGTTCAACTCTGTGATCTTCACGTGATCTACGCGGCATTAACTTGTGACAAGTGATCGTCTGCCTATACGTTCACCCATCAGCGTGGCGCGGAGCTTCTCGCGCCACGCCGGTCACGCTGTCGCGCGAAAGGTCTCTGCATGCTCTCCGGGAACGGCCGCCATCGTCGCCCCCGTCAGGCCCCGGCCCTGCTCGTAGCGGCGGGGGTGACCGGGTCCGCCATCGCGATCCCGCTCCTCGGCGCCGCGAGCGCCAACGCGGCCGACGGCACCACATGGGACAAGGTGGCCGAGTGCGAGAGCGGCGGCTCCTGGAGCGCCGCCACGGGCAACGGCTACTACGGCGGCCTCCAGATATCCCAGGACGACTGGGACAAGTACGGCGGCGGCCAGTACGCCTCCAGCGCCGACCAGGCCAGCCGTTCGCAGCAGATCGCCGTCGCCGAGAAGATCCTCGCCGACCAGGGCACGACCCCCTGGGCGACCTGCGCCCTGCTGTCGGGCCTGACCTCCAACTCCGGCTCGGTGAACGTCGACACGGGTGTCGGCGGCTCCGGCAAGGGTGCGTCGGACCAGGGTGATCCGGCCGGGTCCACGGACGACTCGAAGGGCGTTTCCGACGGGGATTCCGACTCGTCCGGCCTGCCGGATTCGTCCTCCTCGTCCAGCTCGTCCTCGTCCCCCGACTCCTCTTCCTCCCCCGACGCGAGCGCCGAGCCGTCCCCGGGCGCGGGCAACGGCAAGGCCGGCGACTCCCACGGTTCCGGCAAGGGGGATACCTCCAAGTCGGACAAAACCGCCTCTCCGGACTCCGGTGGCACACAGGAGAGCGGGTCCTCTCCTGTGGAACCCGCCACGGACGACTCGGACAATTCATGGCAGGCCGGGAGTTCTTGGAGCCTGGTCGACACCGGCGCGCTCAGCAGCGGCGGGCGCCATCGCGGCACCAGTGCGGACGAAAGCGTGACAAACGGTCAGAGCGACACCTCGTCGGGCCGTCACGCCTCCCGCGCCGCGGACACCTACACGGTCCACGAGGGGGACAGCCTGGCCTCCATCGCCGACTCCCTTGACGTCGACGGCGGGTGGCGTGCGCTCTACACCCAGAACAAGAAGGCGATCGGCGCCGACCCGGATGACATCACCGCCGGTCAGACCCTGCGAGTCGGTGACGAAACGGGCGGATGACGGCGGGAGTTGACGCCCCGTTTCACTCGCTAATGTCCGGTTTGGTGAAAGTGTGGGATGAGTCTCAGAAGCCCTGATCGTCTTTGAAATTCCGTCGATCGCCTGTCTACGGTCAAGACCGCTCGTCACCACGAGCCCCGGCAGTCGCAACGCCGAATCCTGCCAGCGGTTGCCCGGGAACAGTCGTCGCGTCAAGCGCCGCAGGCAGGAGCGGGGGACCCAAGGTAAGTGCCGAGCCCAGCAGTTGAGCTGGGACCGGCTAGGGGTGGAGCCGTGCTTCCCAGGGGAGCGCGGCCGGGCAACTCAACCGGCCCGAACCCGACAGCTCACCTCGCAGGCGTCGGTGAGGGGATCCATCCATGCTGTTTTCCGGCAAGGGCAAGCACCGTCGTCCGTCCAAGGCCGTCCGCGCCATCACGTTCGCCGGTGTCACCGGCGCCGTCGTCGCCGCCCCGCTGATGGCGGCCGGCAACGCCTCCGCCGCCACCGCCTCCGAGTGGGACAAGGTCGCCCAGTGCGAGTCCGGCGGCAACTGGTCCATCAACACCGGCAACGGCTACTACGGCGGTCTGCAGTTCTCCGCCTCCACCTGGGCCGCGTACGGCGGCACCGCCTACGCCCCGCAGGCCAACCAGGCCGGCAAGGCGCAGCAGATAGCCGTCGCCGAGAAGGTGCTGGCCGCGCAGGGCAAGGGCGCCTGGCCGGTCTGCGGCACGGGCCTGTCCGGCACCCCGTACTCCGGTGCCCCCGCCTCGACCGGCACGAGCAAGAGCACCACCACCACCCGCTCCACCGACCAGCAGGCCGCCACCCGCTCGGCCGCCCGCACCGCCCCGTCGGCGAGCAAGACCGTCACCACCCCGACCGGCAAGAAGGTCAAGAAGGGCGACGGCGAGTACAAGGTCGTCAAGGGCGACACCCTCAGCGTCATCGCCGGCAAGCACCACGTCCAGGGCGGCTGGAAGAAGCTCTTCGAGCTGAACAAGGACATCGTCGAGGACGCCAACCTCATCTACCCGGGTCAGCAGCTCCACCTGAAGTGACCCCCGGCTCCCCTCGGGAGCACAGCGCTCTCACTCCCCGGCCAGGACCCCCGGGCGCCGCCTGAGAGCCGTCCCC
>NZ_JAJSZC010000301.1:0-7571 GCF_036815105.1 Streptomyces sp. IBSBF 3136 | reverse complement strand
GGTGTCGGCGGACTCGGGGGCTGGGGCCCCCGGGGTGACGGTCTTGGTGGCGGCGGCCTCGGCGGCGGCCGACTTGTCACCGGCGGTCTCGGCGCCGGCCGTCTCGTCACCGGGGGTTGCGGCACCGGCCGTCTTGGCGTCGGCGGTCTTGGCACCGGGGGTCGCGGCACCGGCGGTCTTGGCGTCGGCGGTCTTGGCACCGGCCGTCTCGTCACCGGGGGACCCGGCACCAACCGCCATGGCGCCGGCCGTCTCGGCGGCGGTGCCCGCGGCATCGGTGCTCGCGTCGCCCGTCTCGGCGCCGGCCGTCGTGGCGTCGGTGATCTCCGTGTCGGTGATCTCCGTGTCGGCGGGCTCGGCGTCGGCGGTTGCCGCGTCCCGGCGGGGGCGGCGGCGGGGCAGTTCGCCGGCGGGTTCGCCCCGTTCGCCGGGCGCGCCGTACGGCACCGGCCCCGAGGCGGCGTCGGCCGGCGCGGGTGCCAGGGCGACCGGGGACGGTGGCGGTGCCGTCACCGGGCCCAGCGTGAGCAGCAGCGACGCCGGCAGCGTCACCTCCGCCGTCACACCGCCGCCCGGGGTCCGGGTCAACTCGACGCCGATCTCCCAACGGCGGGCCAGCGCGCCCACCACGAACAGGCCCAGCACCTTCGTCGGCACGAGGTCCAGCCGCTCGCGGCGGATCAGCCGGGCGTTCTCCTCGGCGAGCCGCGCGGCGCTCATGCCGAGGCCGTGGTCGGTGACGACGATGTGGGCGCCCTCGGGGCCGGACCGGACGGTCACCTCCACCGGACTGCCTTCGGGCGAGAACGAGACCGCGTTCTCCAGCAGTTCCGCCGTCATCAGCGTGAGGTCGCCGATGATGTCCGGCTCCACCATGGCGTCCGACGCCGCGTACAGCCGGACCCGGGGATAGCCCTCGATCTGACCGAGCGCGGCCCGCACCACGGTGGACAGCGGCAGTGGCTCGCCGTCCAGCGCCGTCTCCCGGATGCCGGCCAGCAGCATCAGACTGTCCGCGTTGCGGCGCAGGCGTACGGCGATGTGGTCGATGGAGTACAGCCGCTCCAGCAGCACCGGGTCGGTCTCGCCGCGCTCCACGGAGTCCAGCAGCGCGAGCTGGCGGGTGGTCAGGTTGCTCACCCGGCGGCCGACGTTGCCGAACATCTCCGCGGTGTTGCGGCGGCTGACCACCTGTCGGGCCAGCAGCGCCGCGGCCGTCGTCTGCACCCGGTTGAACGCCTCCGCCAGGTCGCCGATCTCGTCGCGCGCGGTGACCGGCATGTCCCGCAGCCGGGGCGGCCCGTCGTCCTCGGCGTCGTCGTCGGCCACTCGGGCCAGCTCACGGCCCGCCACCTCCTCGACCTCGCGCGCGGCCTCGGTCAGCGCCTGCACGGGCCGCACCACCGAGCGGCGTACCAGCACCGCGAAGGCGATCCACAGCGCGAGTCCGAGCAGCGCGCCGTACAGCAGCAGGCCGGCCCGCCACTCGGCGGAGTCCGCGTCGGCGTCGGCGCGGTCGGCGATCTGGCCGATCAGGGAGGTGGTGACGCGCAGCCGGTCGGCGGCCTGGTGGGAGTAGTCCGGGTAGTCGGTCAGCGCGCGCTGCACCGCCCGGCGGATCTCGTCGCGCGACCCGGCCTCGAGCCGGGTGGGATCGATCTGCAGGTCCGCGTACGCCTGCGCGATCTTCTGCTGGGCCCTTGAGCGGTCGATGCCGGCGAGCTGCTGCGCCTGCCGCTCGGTGGCGAAGCGGGCGAAGCGCTCGCTCTGGTGGCGGTACAGGTCGTTGGAGCCGACCGCGTGGGTGAACTCGATCAGCGCGTTCGTGTCCCCGGTCGTCGCGGAGAACACGCTGGTCTCGAAGGCCCCGTGGGCGGCGTCCGCGCGCAGCAGGGAGTCGAGCAGGTTGCCGGTGAAGGTCGCGGCGAGGTCGCTGTCGCGGTCGAGCCCCAGACCGTCGATGAGGCCGCCGGTCGCGTCCGTGTAGGCGGGGTCGATGTTGTCGGCGGGCAGATAGCCGCGCTCGACGCTCTGGCGCAGGCTGGACAGGCCGTCCACGTCTTTCAGTGCCTGCGAACCGGCGTCCGTGAGCCGGTCGCCGAAGGTGGCGCGCACCCGCTTCGCCTGGGCGTCCACCGAGGTCTGCGCGCCGCGGTACGCGGACAGCGAGGGTGCGGAGTAACCGGACTCGTAGCGCGCCGAGAGCAGGATCGCCTGCTGGTGCTCGGCCTCCAGACGGTCCACGAGACGGGCGACCTGGGCGCTGTCCCGCACCGTCCGCGCCGCTGACTCGGCACTGTCCGACTGCCGCATGAGGTCGGTGACGAGGTACCAGAGGAGGACGGCGACGACGGCGAGCGGGATGCCGACGAGCAGGTTGAGCTTGCGACGGAAGGGCCAGCGGTCGGCGAAGCCCCCGATACCGCTGCGCACCGGGGCACGCCGGGCGGGCGCGTCCACCTCGTTCGTGGACACCGGGCCTCCTTCGTGGGACGCCTTTCGGCGGAAGCGGGCCCCGTGCACCGCTGTGACCGATATCAACTTCGGTGAGACTACCTGCTCCTTGAAGCGTCAATATGCTCGGCCTTTATCAAGAATCCGTTACAACAAGCTCCCAACTGGTCGCAGATCGAAGCCGATCGGTGATCTGAAGGCACTTGACTGACGGAGAAGCGGCTGGATTGGATCAGTGGGTGACTCACACCAACCGCATCAGCAGGACCATCCGGAGGAACCGAGGCGCGGCGGTGGTCGCCCTCGCGGCGGCTACGGCCCTGCTGGCGGGCTGTAGCTCCGCCGACGACAAGGGCAGTGACCCCCTTTCGGACAAGAAGGCGAGCGGCGACAGCGTGGTCGTCGGCTCCAACAACTTCGCCGAGAGCATCCTGCTCGCGGACATCTATGGCGAGGCCCTCAAGGCCAAGGGCGTCAAGGTCACCTACAAGCCGAACATCGGCAGCCGCGAGACCACTTACGGCCTGCTCAAGAACGGCTCCATCTCCGTGCTGCCCGAGTACAACGGCGCGCTGCTGGCCTACCTCGACCCGAAGGCGGCGCCGACGTCGGCCGAGGAGACCACGTCGGCCATCCTGAAGAAGCTGGACCCGAAGCTGACGGTGCCCATGTACTCGCCGGCGCAGGACAAGGACTCGGTGACCGTCAACGCGAGCACCGCGAAGAAGTATCACCTCACCGAGAAGTCCTCCATCGCCGACCTCAAGGCCGTCGCGAAGGACCTGACCATCGGTGCCTCGCCCGAGTTCCAGACCCGGCGGCAGGGCCTGGTGGGCCTGAAGGACGTGTACGGCCTCGACTTCAAGTCCTTCAAGGCGCTGGACGCGGGCGGCCCGCTCACCCAGACGGCGCTGGCGAAGAACGCCGTGCAGGTGGGGGACATCTTCACCACGGACCCGACCATCGCCAAGGAGAAGTTCGTCGTCCTTCAGGACCCGAAGAACCTCTTCGGCTTCGAGAACGTGCAGCCGCTCATCCGCAAGGACGCGCTGGACAAGAAGGGCGTCGAGGCGCTCGACGCGGTCTCCCGCAAGCTGGACACCGCGACCCTGCTGGACCTGGACACCCAGGTGCAGTCGCAGAACAAGGACCCGCTGGACGTCGCCAGGGCCTGGCTGAAGTCCGCCGGTCTCGACTGACCGTCAGCGGCGCGGCCACGGCCGCGGAGCCGAACGACGCGGGTGTCCCCGGATTCCGGGGGCACCCGCGTCGTGGGTCTCGCAGCGCCTGCGCACCGCGGCCCCGGTACCCGCCCGCGAACCTAGACTGAACACGGACACAGGTCACACACGGCGCACGCACAGCTCACGTACGGTTCACATGCAACGCGTGTACAGCGAGGAGCGGCAGGAGGACGGCGAGCATGGGGACGCCCCGCACGGGCCGGCAGGACCCCTCGGCCGAGGTGCTCACCGAGGCGGCCGCGGCTTTCGGACTGCTCGCCTCACCCGCCCGGCTGCACATGGTGTGGGCGCTCGCCCACGGCGAGAGTGACGTCACCGGGCTGGCCGAACGGGTCGGCGGCGCGCTGCCCGCGATCAGCCAGCACCTGACCAAGCTCAAGCTCGCCGGCCTCGTCCGCTCCCGCCGTGAGGGCCGCCGCCAGGTGTACTTCGTGGACCCCGGGGAGCAGGCCGCCGTCGTCGACGTCGTACGCCTCCTCGTCGGCCGGCTGGCCGAACGGGAGACGGCCGACGCCGTACCGTCCCCGCGCACCGCCCCACCGGGCCCCCGGTCGCGCGATACAGCGGGCGTATGGAGTCATCCCGGAGCATCCGAGTCCTAGGCCGTCGGGAAGAACCTGAGAACTGGGAGGGTGCGGTCATGCTCCGCAACGGACTCGAGCCCTGGCACCTGCTGATCCTCGCCATCGTGGTCATCGTGCTGTTCGGCTCCAGGAAGCTGCCGGATACCGCCCGTTCGCTGGGCAAGTCCCTGCGCATCCTGAAGAGCGAGGCGAAGGCGATGAAGGACGAGATCGTCAAGGACGCTGCGACCACGACCACGACCACGACCGCGACCACGACCGCGCCTGCCGCCGTCGCGGCCACCGCCGGCCCGGGCCGGGGCGCCGCTTCACCCTCGGAGCCCACAGTCGTCCGCGCCGGGGCAGACGCCTAGGGCCTTGCGGACCGGTGCCGCAGGGCCGTGACCTGCCACAACGCTGCGGACCGTGGCAGACGGTCTGTGAGCGGTTCGCCCGCTGGGAATCGCCACCCGCTTCGACGAACTCGCCGCCCGCTCCGCGGCCGGAGCCCACCTCGTCGCACTGATCCTCTGGCTCCGCGAACCCACCCGAGATCCTCTGTCGGACAGAAACCCAACCGCCGTTCCGCGCCAACGGGCCCTGATACCGCACCCTTTAGCCAGAACCGGCCGCATTCACGCCCCATTACCCGCCATGTAATCGACGCGATGCAGGACCTCTGACAGGGTCGGGATCATGACGACTTCCCAAGCCCGTGACCCCCACCAGGACGGCCCCGAGACGGCCGTCTCCCGGCTGAAGGCCGAGGCGGGCGGCCGCCTCGCGGCCCGGCACCGCGTCGACCTGGACCCGGCCGAGCTGGCCCGCGCGGCCGGCGTCGACCCGGCCCTGATCGAGGAGCGATTCCCGGACCGGGACGCCCTGTTGACCGACCTGGTGCTGGCCGCCTACAACGCGATGGGCGACAGCGCGGAGCGGGCCGCCACCGAGGCGGAGAAGGCCGGGGCCGAGCTGCTGGGCCGCTGGGTCGCGTGCTGCGAGGGTGTCCGCGCGTGGGCGCTCGCCCACCCCGAGGAGTACGTGCTGATCTGGGGCCGCCCGGTGCCCGGTTACGACGCCCCGCCGGAGACGATGGCCGCGGGCGCCCGCACGGTCCTGGTCCTGCTCGGCCTGGTCCGCGAGGCGTTGGCGGCCGGCGAACTCGCCGTGGACCACGTGCCCGCGCCCGAGTTGTCCGAGGGCATGGCCCGCACGATCGAGCCGCTGGCCCAGGGCATGCTGAGCGGCCTGCCCACCCCGGTCATCACCCGCATGCTGATCGTCTGGACCCAGCTGCACGGCATGGTCGGCTTCGAGGTCAACGGCCATATCGCGGGCGTCGCCGCCGACCCGGCCGCCTTCTTCACCCACGCGGCCACCGCCATGGGCCAGTACATCGGTCTGCCCCACTGATCCCGTGATTCCTCAGGGGGTGTCGGTCCCGCTCGGCCGTTCGGCGGCAGGCCGGACGGCCGGGGACTGGGGACCGGTGCGGAACGGCGGCGCGACGGCTCGCCGACTCAGGCCGGTTCCCCGGCCCCCGCGCCCGCACCGGCTCCTGTCCCCGCGCCCGCACCGGCTCCTGTCCCCGCTCGCGCACCGGCGTCCGCGTCCGCGCCCATGCCGTCGGCCGGGCCCTCGGCGCCGGCCCGCGCCAGATCGCGGCGCTTGCGGCGGCTGATCCGGGGCTCCTGGTCGGGGAGCCAGCCGAAGGCGAGGCAGCTGCCGACGGCACCGAGCAGGAGGCCGATGAAGAAGCCGCCCAGGTTCGAGGTGAGCCAGGTGCCCAGCGTGACCAGGATGCCGGTGATGGAGTAGAAGAGGCGCTGTCCGGGGTTGAAGAGGATCAGCAGGCCCAGCAGCACCATCAGCGTCGGCAGCAGGTAACCGGCCAGGCCCTGCATGCCGATGTGCGTCACGACCTTCAGCGACGCCTTCTCGGTGAGCAGGATCTCGCCGCCGCCGAGGGCGAGCAGCAGCCCGCCCCAGAACGGCCGACGGGCCCGCCATCCCCGGAAGGCGGGCCTCAGTCCCCGAGGTGGACGATCCGGCATGGGATCAGCAACCCGAGTCGCTGAAACGGAGCTTGAGACCGGGCAGCTTGAAGACGCCGGCCGTGGTCGCGTAGTTGGTCTGCCGCAGATTGCCGATGTGGACGGTGTCGGCCTGCTGGCTGAAGACGCCGATCGGGCCCTTGGCGTTCGCCTTGTCCAGCGTGCTGGCGTCGTTGCCGATCTCGATGTTGCCGAACGCCGCGTCACCCGACAGCTCGGTCGAGTCGGTGGTGAGGTCGGTCGCCTTCACCTTCTGCCGGCCACCGCCCGCGGTGATCAGCAGGTTGGTGCCGCCGAGGTCGACGCTCTGGCACAGCTTGGTCAGCGTGGCGTTCTTGATCGCCGAGGTGACGACGAGCACCTGGCCGCCGGTGTCCCCGGCGTTGGGGCTGCCGTCCGCCATGTTGTCGAGCCCGCCGAACTGCTCGAACCCGGTGCCGTTGAGTTCGGTCGCGGTGACCGTGAACGGCATGCCCGAGATCGCGAACTGCACACCGAGCGCCCCCTGCGCGGTCAGGATCGCGAGGCCGGCGGCGACCAGGGTGGCGGGCACCGCCATGACCGCGGCCCGGCGCAGGCGCACCCGGCCCCGTCTCCCACCGGCGGCGGAAGTCCCGGGGGCGGCTGATGCTTCGGCTGGGGAATCGCTTTCCGGCTGCTCGGGCGTGTTGTCGGCGGACGAGTGGTCCGGGGACGAGGCCATGTCTGCTCCCATGTGCATAGATCAATGCGGGTTGGGCTTCAGTGGCGCGGTGTCCTGGCGCGGACAGGGGCTGTCGCGCACGCCTCCTCGCACTCCCGGCGGATGCAAGGGCTTTCTCGTTACGCGGCAGTAGCCTTCGAGGAAGTTACCGCCGGTTACATTGAAGGGTCAAGGGAGTTGTGAAAAAAGGGTGTCGGATGTGCGTGGACGCCCTCGCGCCTGCTGGGGAGCAGGCGACCGGGTCGACGCGGTGAACATCAACTCGCCTGTGCGGCCTTGACGTTGACGGTTCATCAGGTCTACAACTGCCCCTGGTTCCACCGGATCCGTGGCGCCGGATCCGTCGAGCGGCTCGGACCGCTTTCCCGGCCTTCCGCAGGCAACCCGCACCGCCCCTCACGCGGCACCGGCACGGTCGTTCTTCCTGATGGCCGATGCCCCGCCGCGCCCTGACCGGCCCGGCCGGAGGCCTACCCCCGAGGTCTTCGGCCGGCGCCCGGCCGGCCGCCGTCGCCGGTCCGCCGCGTACGGAGAAGGCGTCGCGGACCGGCGA
>NZ_JAJSZC010000300.1:0-7605 GCF_036815105.1 Streptomyces sp. IBSBF 3136 | reverse complement strand
CCCCCCCCCCCCCCCCCCCCCCCCCCCCCCCCCCCCCCCCCCCCCCCCCCCCCGTGGCGTGCCGGGCCCCGTGCGGTGACCGGACCCCGCCCGTCCGGCACCGCCGGGCCGCCGGGCGTGCCAAGCTGTGGGGCATGACGCTTGAGGACCTGGTACGGCTGCGCCGGGTGCGCGACCGCATGGACCGCGAGTACGCCGAGCCGCTCGACATGGCCGAGCTGGCCCGCGGCGCCCACATGTCGCCGGGCCACTTCCAGCGCAGCTTCCGCAAGGCGTACGGCGAGACGCCGTACAGCTATCTGATGACCCGCAGGGTCGAGCGCGCCAAGGCGCTGCTGCGCGGCGGCGACCTCACGGTCACCGAGGTGTGCTTCGCCGTCGGCTGCACCTCGCTCGGCTCCTTCAGCTCGCGGTTCACCGAGCTGGTCGGCCGGACCCCGAGCGCCTACCGGGCCGGCTCGCACGAGGAGAGCGCGGTGATCCCGTCCTGCGTGGCCCGCTCGTTCACCCGCCCCCGGCGCCGGCCGTACTGACCGGACCGTGGCATCGGGGGGCACGGCGGCCCGGCCGGCTCTAGCGTGGGCCCATGGATCTGAAACTCAAGCAGTGCTTCATCGCGGTGGACGACCACGACAAGGCGCTGCACTTCTACTGCGACGTGCTCGGCATGGAGGTCCGCAACGACGTGGGCTTCGAGGGCATGCGGTGGGTCACCGTGGGGTCGCCGCTGCAGCCGGACGTGGAGATCGTGCTGGAGCCGCCGGGCGCGAGCCCGGACATCTCCCCCGCCGACAAGCAGGCGATCGCCGAGCTGCTCGCCAAGGGCCTGCTGCGCGGGGTGATCTTCACCACCACCGACTGCGACGCGCTGTACGCGCGGGTCCGGGAGGCCGGCGGCGACGTGCTCCAGGAGCCGACGGACCAGCCGTACGGGGTGCGCGACTGCGCCTTCCGGGACCCGGCCGGGAACATGCTGCGCTTCCTCCAGCGGCCCGCTGAGCAGTCGGCGGGCTGACCGGCGGTACTCATCCATTGTCCCGGCCGGCGGCGGGAACGGCTGCCTACCATCTCGCCATGAACACGATCCGCTGGACGTACGCCTTCGTCGACCGGCCGCTCGGCCGTCTCGCCGCGGCCCACACCTTCTGGACGGCCGTCACGGGCACCCGGCTCTCCGGATTCAGGGGCGAGCACCGGGAGTTCGTGACGCTGCTGCCGGACGGCGCTGACCCCTGCCTGAAACTGCAGGGGGTCCTCGACGGCGAGGGCGGGGCCCATCTCGACTTCTTCGTCGAGGACGTGCGGGCGTTTCTGTCCACGGCCGCCGGGCTCGGCACGGCGACGGTCGCCGACCACGGGGACTGGGCCGTGCTCCGCTCGCCGGGCGGGCAGCCGTTCTGCGTGGGCGCCTGGCAGGGCGAGGCGGTCCGGCCGCCCGTGGTCGAGGGCAGCCGCCTGGACCAGGTGTGCCTGGACGTCCCGCCCTCCGTGTACGACGCCGAGACCGCCTTCTGGGCCGCGCTGACCGGCTGGGAGTCGCCGGCCGCTTCCCGGCCCGAGTTCCACGTGCTCAGACCGCCGGCGGGCCTGCCGGTCCGGATCCTGTTGCAGCGGCTCGACGACGAGCGTCCGGCCTCCGCCCATCCCGACCTCGCCTGCGCGGACATCGGGGCCACTCGGGAGCGGCACGAGCGGCTGGGCGCCACGGTCGTCGGCCGGGGTCCGCACTGGACGGTGATGCGCGACCCGGCCGGCGGCCGCTACTGCCTGACCGGCCGGGACCCGGAGACCGGCGGCCTGCCCCGGGCGTGAACGGCCCGCCCGGTCAGTCCCAGGGCTCCACGTCCACCACAGCGCCGACCGGCACCGGACCGTACACGTGCGGGAACTCCTCGCCGCCCGGCTGCATGGCCTCGTACCGCACCGGCACGCCGAGCAGGGCCGGGTCCACGACCAGCACCACGAGGTCGTCCGGCCCCTCGTACGTGCCGTACAGGAAGGCGGCGATACGCGGGAGTTGCTCGCGGGTGGAGAAGTGGATGAACCCCTCCTCCTGGAGGGTGCGGCCGCGGGTGGACACCTCGTAGGTGCCGGTCTCGCGCGCCGCCTCCCACAGGGAGCGTTCGGTGATGTGGACGATGTGCGGCAGTTTCGGCATGCGGCCACGCTAGAGCCTCGTCCGGGCCGCGCGGCACCCCGCGGGCCCCGGCCGCCGGGACGGCCCGCTCATGCCGCCCGGGATCGCCCCGCTCAGGAGCCGCCCGCCGCGGACTCGCCGGGGCGTGGCGCACCGGCGCCGGGTTCCGGGACGCCTGGCTCGGTCCGCACAGCCGGCCCGGCCGGCCCGCCGTGGGCCGCGCAGTCGGGGTTGCGGCACGGTCCGGGCCGCCACACGGGCACCCAGGCGCCCAGTGTCTTGTGCCGCCCGACGACCGTGTCGACGGACTGTCCGCAGACGGGACAGACATGTTCCTCCCTGTCCATGCCCTCAGCGTAGGGCGGCCGGGGGCGCGGCGCTTCCTGTGGTACGTCCGCACCAGGACGCCGTCGCCGAAGAACCGGCGCACCGCGTCCAGGCCGGACTCCTGCATGTCCGGGCCGGTGGCGGACATCGGCATCCCCTGACCGCGGACGAGCGGGTACGTCTCGACGACGAGTTCGTCGATCTCACCGAGCAGGGCGCCCCGCGGTCCCGCGAGCCGCCGCACAGGAAGCGTCGAGGTGCTTCTCGTCCAGGAGCGGGGCAGCGTGGAGGCGTCGCCGTGCTCGTCACCGATGAAGCCGTCGAGCGAACGGGCGAGGCGCGGGCCCGCCGGGCCGGAGCCACCGGTGGGTGCACGGGGTCAGGAGCCGCACACCCCCGGTGGCCCCGGGGTATCACCGGCCGGCCGCCGACGCGGGCCACGGCCACCGCGTCACAGGTCGCGGCGGCCCCGGACACCGCGCCGCCGGCCGGCGGCGGTCCGAGGACTTCCGGCTGCCGGGCCGGATCGGGCACCAGGTCCCGCGAGCCCGGCATGACCCGGACGACAGGCGCTAACTGCTGCGCCGGGTCACGAACTCGGCCAGGGCGAGCAGACCCCCCGCCGCCTCCGGCGCCGGCACGGCACGGGCCAGCTCCTGCATCGCCCGGGCCATCCGGTCGGCCGCCTCCGCCTGCGCCCAGTCCCGGCCACCGGCCCGCTCGACGGCCAGGGCCGTCCGCGCGATCTCCCCGCCGTCCCCGCCCTCCCCCTCGGCGTACGGGCTGCCGTACAGCGCGGCGAGTTCCGCCGCCGCCGGGCTGCCGGAGACGAGGGCCGCCACCACCGGCAGCGACTTCTTGCGGACCGCGAGATCGGCGCCGGCCGGCTTGCCGGTGCGCTGCGGATCGCCCCATATGCCGATGACGTCGTCGATCAGCTGGAACGCGAGCCCGGCCTGGCGGCCGAACCCGTCGAGCGCCGCGACGTCCTCCTCGCCGGCGCCCGCGTACAGGGCGCCGAGGGCGCAGGCGCAGCCCAGCAGCGCGCCGGTCTTCGCCTCGGCCATGGCGAGCACCTCGTCCAGGGTGACGTCGTCCGGGGCGCGGCGCTCCATGGCCGTGTCCGTGTGCTGGCCCGCGCACAGTTCCATGACGCAGTCGGCGAGCCGCACCGCGGCCGGCCCGGCCGCGGGGTGCGGGTCCTCGGCGAGCAGGCGCAGGGCCAGCGCCTGGAGGGCGTCACCGGCGAGGATCGCGTCGGCGTCGCCGAACACGGTCCAGGCGGTCGGCCGGTGCCTGCGGGAGGTGTCCCGGTCCATCACGTCGTCGTGCAACAGCGAGAAGTTGTGGACCAGTTCGACCGCCGCGGCCGCCCGGACCGCCGCCGTCCTCGCCCGGGACCCGCCGAGCGCGGCGGCCGCGGCCAGGACGAGTGCCGGTCTGATGGCCTTGCCCGCGTTGCCCGCCGCCGGTGTGCCGTCGGCCTGCTGCCAGCCGAAGTGGTAGAGCGCGATCCGCCGCATGGAGCCGGGCAGCGAGTCGACGGCCGCCCGCAGCGCCGGGTCGACCAGGGCCCGGGTCCGCTCCAGCAGCACCGCCGCCTCCTGCCCGTCGAACGGCCCGGGTCCGGCGTCGCCCGCGGCCCCCCGCCGCTCGCGCGCTCCGGGCACACGCTCCCTGGTCCCCGTCATGAACTCGGTCATGGGCCCCCCTCGCACAGTCCGCGGACGGCGCCGCTCGTGCTCCGGCCGCCCGCGCACCCCGGGGACGCCCCCGCCCCGGAGGGCGGGGACACGGCCGCGACGTGCGCAAACGTCACCTCCACCGGCCGATCTCGACGTTCTCCAGCACACCGAGGGCGTCGGGCACCAGGACGGCCGCCGAGTAGTACGCCGTGACCAGGTAGTTGATGACGGCCTGCTCGTTGATGCCCATGAACCGGACGGACAGGCTCGGCTCGATCTCGTCCGGGATGCCGGACTGCCGGAGCCCGATGACGCCCTGCTCGTCCTGGCCGGTACGCATGGCGATGATCGAGGTCGTGCGCTCCGGGGAGACGGGGATCTTGTTGCACGGGTAGATCGGCACACCACGCCAGGTCGGGATCCGGTTGCCGCCGATCTCGATGGTCTCCGGCACGAGTCCGCGCTTGTTCAGCTCGCGCCCGAACGCGGCGATCGCGCGCGGGTGGGCGAGGAACAGCTTGGTGCCGCGGCGACGGCTGAGCAGCTCGTCCATGTCGTCCGGGCTGGGCACGCCGTCGTGCGGCTGAAGCCGCTGGTCGTACTCGCAGTTGTGCAGCAGCCCGAAGTCCCGGTTGTTGACCAGCTCGTGCTCCTGACGCTCCTTCAGCGCCTCGACCGTGAGCCGCAGCTGCTGCTCGGTCTGGTTCATCGGCTGGTTGTAGAGGTCGGCGACGCGCGAGTGGATGCGCAGCACGGTCTGGGCGATGCTCAGTTCGTACTCGCGGGGGCGGCCCTCGTAGTCGACGAAGGTGTGCGGGAGGTCCGGCTCGCCGCTGTGGCCGGCCGCCAGCTCGACCTCCTTCTCGCCGTACTTGTTGGTCCGCTGCTCGGGGATCGAGCGCAGCTGGTGGACATGGTCGCGCAGCGAGTCGGAGCGCTCGGCGACCTGCTCGAAGTCCTGGCGGCTGAGGGACAGCACCGTGCAGGCGGTGTCCGCGCGGGCCGTGTACTCCCAGATCGCGTCCGGGTCCAGCAGCGCCGCCTCGCCGAAGTAGGCGCCGTCGGCGAGGACGCCGAGGACCGCGTCGTCGCCGTACGGGCCGGTGCCGATCTTCTCGACCCTGCCGTGCGCCAGCAGGTGGACCTCGTCGGTCCGGCTGCCGAAGGAGGCGATCAGCTCCCCGGGCGCGAACTCCCGCTGCCGGCAGCGCCGGGCCAGCTCGGTGAGCACCTCGTCGTCCTCGTACGACCGCAGCGCCGGCAGTTCGCCGAGTTCCGCCGGGATGACCTCCACCTGGTCCCCGGTCTTGACGAAGGTGATACGCCCGTCGCCGACGGCGAACGTCAGGCGGCGGTTCACCCGGTACGTGCCGCCCTGCACGTCGACCCAGGGCAGGGTCCGCAGCAGCCAGCGGGAGGTGATCTCCTGCATCTGTGGGACGGACTTGGTCGTGGTGGCCAGGTTCCGCGCAGCCGCCGTGCCGAGAGACTGCTGGGGCTTGCCCTGCTCCGTGCGGACCTCTTCGCCTACCGACATAAGAAAATGCCCTCTCCTGTATGCCCGGCGCCGCCTCGCACACCGGTTGCGCGGTCGAGCCTTCCAGCACACGGAGTGACCGCGCCATTACCCGAAAGAGCGGGAATGGATCATCGCACTAGTGGGCAGAAAGAGGGACCTTGTCCAACACCGCCCCGGATGCGCGACCTGTCCGGATCGGCTCGCACAGTGTGCGAACGATGTAGGCCGGGGCGTCCGTTTTCGGTAGAAGCTCCGGTACGACGGGGCCGCGACCGGCGGCCACCGGGCACAGCACGAAGGAGCCGGCCATGGCCCCTCCCCTGTCCGCGAGCGGATTTCTGGACGCGCTTCGCACGGAAGGCGTCACCGTCGTCGAGGTCGGCGACTGGCGGCACCACAACCGCAACCACAAGGGGCCCTGGGGTCCCGTCCACGGCGTGATGATCCACCACACCGTGACCCGCGGCAGCGCGCGCACCGTGGAGATCTGCCGCGACGGGTTCCCGGCGCTGCCGGGCCCGCTGTGCCACGGCGTGATCACCAAGGACGGCACGGTCCACCTGGTCGGCTACGGCCGCACCAACCACGCCGGCCTCGGCGACGACGACGTGCTGCGCGCCGTGATCGCCGAGAAGGGGCTGCCGCCGGACAACGAGGCGAACACCGACGGCAACCGGCACTTCTACGGCTTCGAGTGCGAGAACCTGGGCGACGGCGAGGACCCCTGGCCCGAGGAACAGCTGGACGCGATCGAGCGGGCCGCGGCGGCCGTGTGCCGCGCCCACGGCTGGACGGAGCGGTCGGTCATCGGCCACCGGGAGTGGCAGCCGGGCAAGGTCGACCCGCGCGGTTTCTCGATGGCCTGGCTGCGCGACCGGGTCGGGGAGCGGCTGAAGGGGTAGCCGGGGGCCGGGCGACAATGGGGGCGTGACCAGCCCAGGCCAGCTCGCCCCGCGTCTGCCGTCGCCCCTGGAGGAGATACGGGACGACCGGTTCGACCGGCGCGGTCTGCGTCTCCTCCTCAAGCGGGACGACCTCATCCACCCCGAGCTGATCGGCAACAAGTGGCGCAAGCTGGTGCCGAACCTGGCGGCGGCGCGGGGCCGGCCGCTGGTCACCTTCGGCGGGGCCTGGTCCAACCACCTGCGGGCGACCGCGGCGGCGGGCCGGCTGCTCGGGCTGCCGACCACCGGCGTGGTGCGCGGCCACGAGCTGGCGGACCGCCCGCTCAACCCGTCGCTGTCCCGGTGCGCGGCCGACGGCATGCGGCTGCACTTCGTCGACCGGTCGACGTACCGGCGCAAGGACGAGCCGGAGACCCTGGCCGCGCTCCTGCGCGCGGCCGGCGCCGAGGGGGCGTACGTGGTCCCCGAGGGCGGCAGCAACGCCGCGGCCGTGCGCGGCTGCCGCGACCTCGGCGCGGAGCTGCGCGGCCGTGCCGACGTCGTGGCGGTGGCCTGCGGCACCGGCGGCACGCTCGCCGGGCTCGCCGCCGGGCTGGCGCCCGGGCAGCGCGCGCTCGGCGTCCCGGTGCTCAGGGGCGGCTTCCTGGAGGGCGAGGTGACGGCCCTCCAGGAGCGTGCCTTCGGCTCCCGCACCGGCGCCTGGTCCCTCGACGACCGCTTCCACTTCGGCGGCTACGCCCGTACCGGCCCCGAACTCGACGCCTTCGCCGAGGACTTCGGGCAGCGGCACGGGCTGCCCGTGGAACGCCTCTATGTCGCCAAGTTGCTCTGGGGACTTGTCGCCCTGGCCGGGGAAGGCGCCTTCGCGCGCGGGACGACGGTCGCCGCGGTCGTCACCGGCCGGCCCTTCCCCGCGGCGCCCTGACCGGGCCGGCCCGCCGGCCGCCCCTGCGGCGACCGGCCGCCCGTCGACCCGACAGCCCGTCGACCAGCCGTCCGTCGCCCCCCTCACCCGGCCCTCCACCGACCCCC
>NZ_JAJSZC010000299.1:0-7675 GCF_036815105.1 Streptomyces sp. IBSBF 3136 | reverse complement strand
CCGCCGCCTGCCCGCCGGCCCTGCTCCGGCTGCTCCTGCCCCCGCCCCGCAGCGCGCACCCGGCCGCCCCGCCCGCCGGGGACCACGGACGGGGCCTGGTCCAGTTCGTACTGAGCGCGCACGAGGGCCAGCGCAACACCCGTCTGTTCTGGGCGGCGTGCCGCGCCTACGAGAACGGCATCGGCCCCGCCCTCCTCGCGCCCCTGGTCGAGGCGGCCCTCCACACCGGCCTCCAGGAACGCGAGGCCCGCGCGACGATCGCGTCGGCGGCCCGTATGACGGGCCACCAACCCTGAGGCCGGCCGGTCGCCGGCGCACACCCCGGGGCTCCGGGCTCCGCTCGGGGCGCCGCTCCCGCCTCCGGCGGGGGATCGGCCGACACCGGGACCGAGGGGGCGCCGTTCCCGAGGATCTCCACTCTCCTGAAGCGCTACCGAGCGCTGAAGCGGTAGCCGTCGTCTGTTCGTGCCCCTCACGTGCCCGCTCGAACGGGGAACCACGGGGAACGGCGGTCGCCGGCGGGCACCGGCCATGACGAAGGCCCCCGACCGGTGTCGCTGGTCAGGGGCCGTTCACCCAGGCGGTGGGTGTGGGATTTGAACCCACGGTGACATCGCTGCCACGACGGTTTTCAAGACCGTTCCCTTAGGCCGCTCGGGCAACCCACCTGTGCCGCCGCCCAGCTGGGGCGGAGCGGGGTACAGCGTACCGGGATCCTCCGGCAGCCGGGGGCGGTGGTCCGCACCGGGCGTCGCCGGGCGGGGAGGTGCCCCCTGGCCGGGGGCACCCTACGCGCGCGTGCCGGTCAGCTGTCGCCCACCCGGGAGCCGAGGGTGAGGTCCACCGTGTGCTCGTCGCCGCCCCGCTTGTAGGTGACCGTCACCTTGTCGCCGGGCTTGTGGGTCCAGATCTCGCCGATCAGGGTCGGGCCGCTGTCGATCACGTGGTCGTCGAGCTTGGTGATGACGTCACCGGGCTTGAGGCCGGCCTTGTCGGCGGGGCCGCCCGACTCGACCGCGGCGGAGCCGCCCGTGCCCTGGTCGGTGATCTTCGCGCCGCCGGTGGAGTCCTCCAGGGAGACGGACGCGCCGATCTTGGCGTACACCGGCTTGCCGTTCTTGATCAGCTGCTGGGCGACGTACTTGGCCTGGTTGATCGGGATCGCGAAGCCGAGGCCGATCGAGCCGGACTGGCCGGCGCCGAGACCGCCGCTGCTGGAGGACTGGATCGCGGAGTTGATGCCGATCACCGCGCCGGAGGCGTCCAGCAGCGGGCCGCCCGAGTTGCCGGGGTTGATGGACGCGTCGGTCTGCAGGGCGCTCATGTAGGAGGCCTTGCTGGAGGAGCTGCCGTCGCTGGAGGCCACCGGGCGGTTCTTGGCGCTGATGATGCCCGTGGTGACCGTGTTGGACAGACCGAAGGGGGCGCCGATGGCGATGGTCTCGTCGCCGACGGCCACCCTGTCGGAGTTGCCGAGCGCGAGCGGCTGGAGGTCGGAGGGGGCGTTCTTCAGCTTGATGACGGCGACGTCGTACCCCTGGGCGTGCCCGACGACCTCCGCGTCGTACTTCTTGCCGTCCGGGAAGGTGGCCGTCAGCTTGCCGCCGTCCACCGCGTCGGCCACCACGTGGTTGTTGGTGACGATGTGGCCCTGCTTGTCGAAGACGAACCCGGTGCCGGTGCCGCCCTCGCCGCTGGTGCTCTCCGCCTCGATGGTGACCGTGCTGGGCAGCGCCCGGGCGGCCACGTTGGCGATGGTGCCCGGGGCCCGCTTGACCTGCGAGGCGCTGCTGTCGGAGGCGGAGACGGTGGTGGAGCCGCTGGTGTCGTTGTCCTTGGCCAGGGTGTAGCCGAGACCGCCGCCCAGGCCGCCGGCGACCAGCGCTGCCACCAGGACCGCGGCGACCAGGCCACCACGTCCGCTGCGCGGCTTCGGGGCGGGCTGCTGGTACGACGATCCCCAGCCGCCGGCACCCGCGCCGCCCGCACCGTCGCCGTAGGACGGCGTGGCCGGGGGCGGGGGCGGCCAGGAGCCCTCGGGGCCGGGACCGCCGTAGGGCTGGTGGGCGTCGGGGCCGGGACCGCCGGCGTGCGGCTGCCCCGCCGGGCCGGCCGGGAACTGCGCCGTGGCCGCCGTGCCCTGCTCAGGAGCGCCCGGGGCGCCCGGATGGACCGGCGGCAGCGGTGTCGTCGGCGCGCCCGCGTCGGGCACGGCGCCCTGCGGCGAAGCAGCGGGAGATGCCACCGGCACAGGAGGTGCGGACGGGGCGGGGGGTACCGCGTTGCCCTCGTTCTCGGTGCTCACAGCTCTTCTCCTCGATCCACGGCTGTTGTATGCAGTCAGCTTTTCCCACGGGCCGTCAGAGCACCATAAGCGGTGGCTGTGGGTCCTGGGCTACCCTTTACATAGGACATTTTTGGCAAGAGTTGCATAAACCGGCAGAGCGGACGCCTCCGTTCGCCGCACGGACCCCACCGCGCCGCCCCGTGTACCCCGCGTCGGTGGCACCATGACGCGGTGACCCACGCACCACAGCACGCCATCCAGGTCGTCGCCCACCGAGGAGCCTCCGAGGACGCGCCCGAACACACCCTGGCCGCCTACAAGAAGGCGATCGAGGACGGGGCGGACGCCCTGGAGTGCGACGTCCGGCTGACCGCCGACGGCCATCTCGTCTGCGTCCACGACCGGCGGGTGAACCGTACCTCCAACGGCCGCGGGGCTGTCTCCGCCCTGGAGCTGGCCGATCTCGCGGCCCTGGACTTCGGGTCCCGCAAGGCGCGCGACGCCTGGCGCGGGCGCGACGAGGAGCCCGACTGGGAGCACCTCCCCGAGGACCCGGCGGAGACCGCGGTGCTCACCCTGGAGCGGCTGCTTGAGCTGGTCGCCGACTCCGGGCGGCGGGTGGAGCTGGCCATCGAGACCAAGCACCCCACGCGCTGGGCGGGACAGGTGGAGGAGCGGCTGCTGCACCTGCTCAAGCGGTTCGGCCTGGACGCGCCCAGCTCGGCCGCCGACTCACCGGTACGGATCATGAGCTTCTCGGCCCGCTCCCTGCACCGCGTGCGCGCCGGAGCGCCGACGCTGCCGACGGTCTACCTGATGCAGTTCGTCTCGCCCCGGCTGCGCGACGGACGGCTGCCCGCGGGCGTACGGATCGCGGGACCCTCGATCCGCATCGTGCGCAGCCACCCCGCGTACGTGGAGCGGCTGAAACGCGCCGGCCACCAGGTCCACGTGTGGACCGTGAACGAGCCCGGGGACGTCGACCTCTGCGTCGAGCTGGGGGTCGACGCGATCATCACCAACCGCCCCGGCGCGGTGCTGGAGCGGCTGGGCCGCTGAGGCCGCCCGCCCCACCGGGGCCACCCGCGCCCCGGACACGGTCCGGCAAAAGCCGGGCAAGGAGCGGTGCACACCCCTTGACCTCCGGCGTCGGCTCCAGCATCCTCCGTTCTCGGCCACACCGACGAAATTCAGCCACCCCAGGACAAGTCCGTCACCGGGAGTGCTCCGGCGCATCCGCTGCGTGAGCGCGCGTCCCGGATGCGTCACCGGAAGAGGATTGGCCGGTTTCCGGTACAGGCCAATGGGGCATCCACACCGTGGCGTGGGGCGAAGGAGGTCTCGGGGGTGGCGTTGGTGGTGGCACAGGAGGTGCCGACGTCGTCGAGCATGGCCGTACCCCACGGCCCTGCGGGCGTGGGCAAGGCGAGGCACCGGATGCGGGCGCAGCTGCGCACCGGCGGTGTGTCGGAGACGGTCATCGACGACGCCGTACTGATCCTTTCCGAGCTCTTGAGCAATGCCTGCAAGCACGGCCGGCCGCTGGGCGACGCCCCGGTGGGCGACGGCGACGTGCGCGCCGCGTGGCGGGTCGACCCGCGAGGGCGGCTGATCGTGGAGGTCACCGACGGCGGTGGCCCGACCCGGCCGGCTCCGGCCACCCCCTCGGTCACCGCGCACGGCGGCCGCGGTCTCAACATCATCACGGCGCTCTCCGACGACTGGGGCGTGCGCGACGACATCCGGGGCGAGGTGACGGTCTGGGCGGTGGTCAACGACGACGTCCACGACCCGGACGCCGGGGCCCGGCACGGCGGTTTCGCTACGCGCGTCACCGCGCCGGCGGTCGCGGCCCTGGCCGAGCTGGACTTCACGGACGTCTTCGACGAGCTGGACTGAGGCCACGGGCCGAGGCCCGGGCACCGGGCCCATTCGGTCCGCCGCGGTCCGCCCCGAGGGGCGTTCGCCCGGATCGGACCGCGCGCCCGGCGTCGGGCCGGACGACCGGCTCCGGCGCCGTCGGCTCGCCCAGGTGTCCGTTGTCCACAGGTTCGCGTCCGTCCTGTCCCGAACGGCTAGGCTCCCGCCGTACGAGACGAGCCGTAACCGGGAGACCCCACGATGGCCAAGAAGCGACCCCAGACGAAGGCCGAGCGGCCGCAGCTCAGCGACGCAGACATCCCGGTCGTCGGCGCCCGTGAGCCCTGCCCCTGCGGCAGCGGCCGGCGCTACAAGGCCTGTCACGGCCGGGCCGCCGCCCACGCCACGACCGAGCTGGTGCACCGCCCCTTCGAGGGGCTGCCGGGCGAGTGCGACTGGGTCGCGCTGCGTGAGCTGGTACCGGCCGCCACGGTGGAGCTGACCCTCGCCGAGGGCCTGCCCGAGGGCGTCCCGTCGGTCACGCTCGCCACCGTGCTGCCGATGGCCTGGCCCGCGCTGCGCCGCGACGACGGCTCGATCCTGCTCGGCCTGCAGAACGACACGCCCTCCGGCGACCTCAGCCGCGACCTCGCCGACACCCTCCGGCGTGCCCTGGCGGCCGAGCCCGGCACCCCGGTCGAGGGCCGCCGCGCCCCCGCCGACGGCCCGCGGCTGCAGGACCTGCTCGCCCCGGAAGGCGCGTTCGAGCCAGTTGTGCACGAGGGCTTCGAGTTCTGGGTGCCGGACGCGGACAACGCCACCCCGGAGGTGACCGCGTCCCTGGAGCGGGCCAACGCCGCTGCCATCCCGACCGTGAAGCTGTCCGGCGTGGACGCCGCGTACTGGTGCGAGACCCCGGAGAAGAACCACCTGCGCTGGGTCATGCCGCACCCGGAGGAGCAGCTTCTGGACGCTCTGGCCCGGCTGCACGCCGCGGGCCGCTCCAGCCTCGGCGAGGGCACCCGGCTGGTGGGCTCCTTCCGTGCTCACGGCCTCACCGTGCCGGTCTGGGACCTGCCGAGCGGGGTCTCGGCCGAGGACGTGGAGAAGCCGGCCGCCGAGTTCGCCGAGCGGCTCGCCGCCGCCCTCTCCGCCACCGAACCGCTCACCTCCGAGGAGCGCCGGGCGCGCGGCGGCCTCACGAGCCGCCAGGTCACGCTCAGCTGAGGCACCCACGGGGCGCGGCACGCGGCTGACCGACCGGTCAGCCGCGACGGCCGTACGGGGACAGGTGACTCCTGTCACAACTCCCCGTCGCGACAGGGAAATCCGTGTCCGAATAGCCGAGATCGAATTTGCTAACCGCCGATCTCTTGTTACCGTTCCAGTAGCCCGGTTGCTGGTGCATCCCCCGTCGCCAGCAACCGGGCCTTTCCATGCCCGGAGCCGGTGTACAGCACCCTGCCGGGCGTCAACTCCCGCCCGTGTCGCCTGAGTTGCTCGCGGAACGCAGCAGCAGCGGCCCGTTCGTGCGGGGTCCGGAGAACTCGGTGACCGCGGTGTAGTCGTCCAGCACGCCCCGGGTGCGTTCACGGGGCGTCTCACAGGTGGCGGGCTCGTCGTCGGCGCCCGCGGCGCAGTGCGTCTGCACGGTCCGGCCGCCCGGGCCCAGCAGGCTCAGCTCGGAGTCGACGGCCTCACCGGTGACGTTGCGGTAGTAGGTACGCGCCCAGGTGTCCCCGCCCTGCGTCAGCACACAGGTCTGCGCCTCGATCCCGTCGGGGGAGGAGAGTTCGGGTCCGCACCGGGCGGCGGTGGCCAGGCCGAGCCCGAGCAGCAGCGGGGAGCGCGTCGGGGTGGCCACGGGCGGCGCGGCGGCGCGGGAGCGCGGAGGCGCGGCGGCCCGGCCGTTCTTCGCCACGGGCCGGCCGGCCTCGCCCACCTGCCCCGCGGACGCCACGGCCAGCGGCAGCGCGGCCGCGGCCGTCACGACGCCCGCGAGGGCGAGCAGACGAAGCCTTCGGGGGTCCCGCCCGCCGCGGTGCGACGGTCGGCCACCGGGCCCCCCAGAGATGCGCAGCATGTAGCGGAAGATAACGACCCGGGTCGGCCGTAGGGCGCGCCCGCGCCCGACACCCTTACAACTCGGGCGCGCTCACACCCGTACGAGTGAGGGCGTCGACCACGGCGTCCACCACGGCCTCCACACCGGGCACCCAGGGCGAGGCCGAGCCGGGTAGCGGGGCGCGCTCCCACCGGACGGCGCCCTGACCGGTCTCGGAGGGGGGCAGGGCGAGGTAGCCGCCCTCCCCGTGGAAGCGCAGGGAGCCGGGCACGAAGTCCTTGGCGTAGAGCAGCTCGCCCAGCTGCTCCATGGAGTAGGGCCGGACGAGCAGCGACCAGCGGGCGGGCGAGGCGACCACCGGTCCGAGGCGCATGCCGCGCTTGTCGAGCAGCGCGAGCGCGCGGGCCGCGGCGAGCGCCGGCAGGCTGACCGCGCAGGGCGCCTTGCCGCCGGTGGCCATGACGATCGGCGCGCCCGGCCGGTTGGTCCACCACCAGCGCACCATGCGCGGATCGGTGGTGGCCGCGAGCAGGCCGGGGTCGAAGGGGTGGGCACCGGGGACCGTGCACTCCGGGTCGGGGCAGCCGCAGCGGGCCCGTCCCTGCGGGTCCGGGGCCACGCCCGGGAGTACGGGCCACTGCCATTCGGCCGCGAAGGTCAGGGCTGCGCCGAGCAGCTCAGGCCTCCCGCCGTTCCGCCTGGACAGGAGCCTGCGTCGCCTTCCGAGGATCTCGCGCATGAGCGCTCGTTCCTTTCCGTTGCACCGCTGGCAACACCGTGGACCACATCACATCATGTGTCGATCACTTCACTGTGCGTACCTGTTGGCGCATCACACCCCTGCGCATGGCAGGGGGAACCCCAGGGGGTCGAGCGTTGACCGCTTCCGCTTCCTTGGTGCGTCCATCGAAAGCACGGGTGCGGCGTAGGGGTGGCGAAGTATGGCGTTTTACGGTCGCGCGTATTTCTCTTCGCCTCCGCCACGGGAGGATGGGGCTCGGTCGTCGGTGGTTATGACGCCCGGGTCCGTCGCCAGGTTCCGGGTGGTCCCCAACCACCCCTGGCCTTCTCCGAGTACGTACCCATCACGACCGATGTGACGCTCCGTGGAGCAGGGCCAGTCGACCGCAATGAACCGATACCTGAGGCAGTTTCAAGCCAACTTGGCAGTAAGGCAAGGGTTTCGGAGAAAACCCACTTCAGACCCATGGACACCAGGAATCCCCGCAGGACAATGCTGGACATCCCCTTACGAGTGCGTGTACATGTGGTTACACCGCTAGCGGCGCAGAATGACATGGGGGTTTGCGATGCTTCTGAGCAATACGCACCGGTCTGAAGGCCGGACGCCATGAACGCCCCGCACCCTCCGAAAGTGGCCGGAATCGATCCAACGGTTCCCACGCCCGCCCACACTGCCGCGCCCACACCTCCCACCCCCGGTTCAGCACCCTCCCCGGACG
>NZ_JAJSZC010000298.1:3393-8412 GCF_036815105.1 Streptomyces sp. IBSBF 3136 | reverse complement strand
GTTCGAACGGATCGTCGAGGTCATCACGCCGGAACGGGACAACCGGGCCCGTGCACGCCGGTCTCTCAGGCCGCGAGGGCGGGGACGGCGGGCGCCTCCCAATGGGGCGGAACGACGAGTACGGGCGCCGCCGCGTGCCGCTTGCAGTACCGGTCGACCGAGGAACGCAGCCGGCCGAACGCCTGCCGGAAACGCAGCCCGACCACCAGCAGGTCGTCCTGGCCGTCGGCCAGGGCCACCAGGACCGGTCCCAGCGGGCCCCGCTCCACCCGACGCTCCACCACGACGTCGTCGGGAAGCGGAGCGCGCTCGCAGGCGCTGTCGAGCACCCGGTGCGCCGCCGCCCGCTGCGAGGCGTCCAGTTCGGGGCACGGATAGGTGCGTTCGGCGACCTCCCCGCCGAAGGGACTCCACGCCGCCACGACGACGAGGACGGCGCCACTCCGGCGGGCTTCCTCGGCCGCGCACCGCAGCGCCACGACGCTGCCCTGGTCGTTGTCGACGCCGACGACGACACGCCGCCGCTCGTCGATCCTGGTCTCGATTCGTTCGTAACGCATGTCGTTCTCGCTTCACTCGCGGGGTGGTTCGGACCGTTGCGTTTACGACGCTAGGACCGCCGTGCGACGCGGGGTGTCCGGCGTTCGGGGGACCGACCGGATGACTCCCGTGTCCCCCGACGGGCGCCCTGAGCCGCAGGTGGCCGGGGCGGCTCCCGGCCCCTGGGGCCCGCTCCTCGACCGGCGTGTACGACAGCGCGCCGGAGCGGGGAGTGGGCGATGATCGGAGGACCGCGACGCCGTGGAGGTGGGAGGCATGCCGGACGCCACGCCGCGGCCTGGAGGCGGCGGAGGGCAGGGGCCCGTGCCCGCGGGCGGACCCACCGGAGGGCCCGCCGCACCGGCCACGCACCGGTCGGTGCGCCTGGGCGTCCTGCTCGCGACGGTCGGTGGCGCCCTCGACGCGTACACCTTCATCAGCCGGGGCGGGGTCTTCGCCAACGCCCAGACCGGCAACGTCGTGCTGCTGGGCATCGCGACCGCACAGCGGCACTGGCTGGAGGCCCTGGACCACGTCCCGCCGATCCTCGCCTTCGTGGCGGGGGTGCTCGTCGCCGAGACCTTGCAACGGCCCAGGGTGGTGGCGGTGCTGCGACGACCGGCCCGGGCGGCCATCGTGCTGGAACTGCTCGTACTCGCAGTGGTCGGACTGGTCCCCGACGGCGCCCCGGACGCCTTCGTCACCGTTCCGATCGCCTTCATGGCGTCGGTGCAGATGTCCACCTTCCGCACGCTTGTGGACACCGCCTACAACAGCACGATGACGACCGGGAACCTCCGCGCGGCCATGCAGAACCTCTACCAGGCGGTGGTCGACGGGGACGAGGACGCCAGGCGCCGCTCCCGCCAGTTCACCAGCGTCGTCGTCGCGTTCCTGGTGGGGGCGTGCGGCGGTGGCCGGCTGACCCTCGTGTGGGGAGAGCGCGCGGTCTGGGCCGCCTGCGTCGTCCTGGCTGCCGGGCTCGCCCTCTTCATGCACGACGAGCGCGCGGCACGCAGGCCGCGCGAGGCCGACGGCTGACGGAACCCTGGGCGTACGCCGGCTCAGGGCGCGGACGGCGGTGTGGGCGCCGACGCCTCGCCGGCGGCGTCGAGGCGCTGCATCTGCCGTGTCTGGCGGACGAGCATGGCGAGGACGGCGGCGAGAAGACCGGAGGCGACGCCGACCGCGGGAGCGCCGACCAGCCGGGTGAGGACTGCGCCGAGCACCGCGCCGGCCACGAACGCCGCGATGACCAGGGCGTACTGCCCGGTGCGCCGCGCGGCCGCCGGCTCCCTGGCGGACAGCCACTGATGTGCGGCGACGATGCCCTTCTGCAGGTTCCCGCTCTCCGCGAGCGTGGTGTAGGGCGCGCCGCGCATGGACGTGAAGGTCGAGAACTGCAACGCGGCGACGAACGACACCGTCACCGTGGTCACCTGCGCCGGGGCGTCGTCGGGTACGGCCGCGATCCCCGCCAGCAACAGGATCTGGAGCGTCAGCACGAGCCGTAGCGGCCGGGGCACGAGCCGCAGCATACGGGGCAGACCGAGGATCTCCACCAGGAGCACGCCGACGCCGAAGGCCGCGATGGGAATCAGCAGCAGGAGGGCCCGGTGCCAGTGCCGGGCCGTGGCCTCCACGCAGAACAGCAGCACATTGCCCGACTGGAGGTTGGCGAACACCCGGTGCCGGACGAAGGTGTAGGCGTCGAGGTATCCGCCCACCGCGGCCAGCAGCGTCCCGACGGCCAACGTGTCGGGGCGGCGGTGGATCGTGGCCACGGGGTCACTCCAGCAGGCCGCGCCGCATGGCCTCGGCGACCGCCGCGGCCCGGTCCGACACCTTCAACTTCTCGTAGAGGCGCTGGGCATGGGTCTTGACGGTACTGGTGCCGAGGAACAGCTCCTGGGCGATCTGCGGAATGCTCAGTCCCCGGGCCATACCGTCAAGGACCTGCCGCTCCCGTTCGCTGAGCGTCGGGGCGTTCTGGGAGCGCCGCATGCGGATCTCCTCGGCCAGCCCGCCCGTCACCTCGGGCGGCACCACCGTCTTGCCCCGGGAGATCGCCCGTACGGCCTCGACCACCTCCGAGCGCTTGCTGTCCTTGGTCAGGAAGCCCGCGGCCCCTTCTTCCAGGGCCCGGTAGACCGAAGCGCTGTCGGTGAAGGCGGAGAGCAGCAGGACACGCGTCTCGACCTGGTCCCGGACCAGGGCATGGAGCACCGCGATCCCGTCGAGTTCCGGCATACGCAGGTCCAGCACGGCGACCTCCGGCACTTCCCGGCGGATGATCTCCAGTGCGTCCCGGCCGTTCTCCGCCTCGGCCACCACCTCGATGGTCCCGCTGAGTTGCAGCGCGCGTGAGATGCCTTCCCGGAACAAGGGGTGATCGTCGGCGATCACCACTCTGATGCGGGCAGGATTCGGCGTTGCCACGGCAATCCCGACCTTTCGTCGGCACCATGCTGCTTCGTGATCGCTCTCGGCGGCTCTCGACAAGACTAGGTGAGCCCATTCCCCCGGGCCACCGGGAGTGGAGCCTCACCCCACCGGTACGACGGCTTCGACCGTCGTTCCGCCCGACTCGTTGCTGTGCAAACTGAAGACGCCTCCCATGCCCTCGATCCGGGCCCGATGCGAGGCGATGCCGATATGGCCGGACGACAGACTCCGGGCCATGGCGTCGCCGGATATCCCGACGCCGTCGTCGGAGATCGAAAGGCGGACGCTCTCCGCATCCGCTTGTTGCAGGGTCACCAGGACGTTCTTCGCCTGCGCGTGTTTCACGACGTTCTCGAGGATTTCCCTGGCCAGCCAGTAGAGCGGCCGGTCCGCGGAACCCGCCGTGGTGATGCCCGAACGAACCTCGCCGTGGAATTTCCCCCGCTCGGACGCCTGCTGCGTCAGGTGTTCCAGCGCGTGCACCAGACCCCCTGACACGAGGACTTCCGGATGCAGCGTCCGCACCGACGAGCGAAGCTGCTTGCTCGCCGTGGTCAGGGCCTCGTCGGCGCGGTGCAGGGGTTCGGTCACCTCGGGACCGCACTCGGCCTCGTCGATGAAGTGCCGGGCCGCCAGAACATTCTGCAACGCTCCGTCGTGCAGCACCTCGGCGATCTTGCGCTGCTCCCGCTCCTCCGCCGCCATGATGCGATCCAGCAGCCACAGACGGTGCTCCGCCAATTCCCTGATGGACCGTACGCGGTGCTGCTGCACGTCCGAGAGGAGGACGCAGCCCGCGCAGACCACGAGAATGAACAGACCGTGCAGCAGCGTGAAATGCAGATAAGGCTGCCGAAAATGGCCGACCCAGGTCCCGATGACATAACTGGCCGCCGCCAGCACGCCGGAAACGGCGGTGAGCACCGGGCGCATCTGGAAAGACACGAGCACCGGAATGAACAGGAAGATGTCGGCGGATACCGGAGCGCTCCAGTTCGGGTCGGAGAAGTTCCCGGAAACCGCCATCAACGCGGTGAGCAGGGTCAGGTCGACCAGCGGATACACCCAGTCCGGGTACGGCCCGCGGGACGTCCACGACACCCAGAGTGTCGCCAGGGTCCACACGGTGTAGGCGGCGGCCAGCGCCACCGAGAGCGGCAATTGCTCCGACGGGGGGAACACCGCCAGGTCCACCGTGAAGGCGAGTACGACCGCGATGCGAAGCGTCGCCTGCCACCTGAACGCTCTCCGCAGGTGGAGAGCGGGCACCTCGGCTCCGTCCGGGCGCCCGGACCGGACGCCTTCCTGAGCGGCCGCGAATGCGTCAGGGAGTGCCATCGGATCCTCCAGAAGCCTCACTGAAATGTTCTGGAGAGCCCGACGGCCGCGCAACCGGGTCGCCTCCGCCCCGCGACCGCTCCTCCTACGACCGGGTCAACCGGTCGCTCCACCGACCGGTGGACGTACAGCGGTGCCCGGACGGGCTGAAATGAAATCACGAAAGGCCAACCGGCCTCCGGAATCAAACCGAAGGATTTCTCATGATGAACATTCGACGTCACATGGCCCGTATCGCCGGTATCTCCTGCATCGCCGCTCTGGCCGCCGGAACCATAGGTGTCGCCAGTGCCGAGGCAGCGCCCATGATGAACCACCACTCGGCCACACACGCGAGCAGCAACCACCAGCACCACAACAACAACGATTCGAGGAAGGGCGGCAACACGCAGGGTGGCACGCAGGGCGCCGGTAACCGGAACACGCAGGGCGGTACTCAGGGCGCCGGTAACCGGAACACGCAGGGTGGTACGCAGGGTGCCGGCAATGGCAACACCCAGGGTGGTACGCAGGGTGCCGGCAATGGCAACACCCAGGGCGGCACTCAGGGCGCCGGTAACGGGAATACGCAGGGTGGCACTCAGGGTGCCGGCAATGGCAACACGCAGGGCGGCACTCAGGGTGGAGGCAACGGGAACACCCAGGGCGGCACTCAGGGTGGAGGCAACGGGAACACCCAGGGCGGCACTCAGGGTG
>NZ_JAJSZC010000298.1:0-3293 GCF_036815105.1 Streptomyces sp. IBSBF 3136 | reverse complement strand
GAGGCAACGGGAACACCCAGGGCGGCACTCAGGGCGGAGGCACTGGCAACACCCAGGGCGGTACCCAGGGCTGACGACTGACGCACCGGCACCTCGCGGAGACGACCTCCGCGAGGTGCCGGTCTGCCCGCCCTCGACACCCGGCCGCGCGGTTGAGGCCGGTCATCGCCATCCTGTGCAGAATTCGTGCAGATGGCGGGCATGGGTGCGGGATGAGGGGGTAACCGCTGCGTCATCGGCCGCTACCGGCGGCGGTATCGACAGTGGGAGGGGACAGAGCATGACGACCATGAACATGACGGCGACTGACACGCGTGTCGTGGAGTTGCCGGAGGTGGCCGACCCTTCCCAGGTGGCTCCCAAGGACGCCCGCGAGCTGTCGCGGCTGTTCTTCCAGCAGCTGACCGTGCTGGAGGAGGGCACGCCCCAGTACCAGTACGCGCGGAACACGCTGATCGAGATGAACATGTCCCTGGTCCGCTACGCGGCCGGCCGGTTCCGCAGCCGCGGCCCGGAGGAGATGGAGGACATCGTCCAGGTCGGCATGATCGGTCTGATCAAGGCGATCGACCGGTTCGAGCTGTCCCGGGAGGCGGAGTTCACGTCCTTCGCCATTCCGTACATCGTGGGCGAGATCAAGCGCTTCTTCCGTGACACCACCTGGGCCGTGCACGTGCCCCGCCGGCTCCAGGAGGCCCGGGTCCAGCTGGCCCGCGCGACCGAGGAGCTGCGCAGCCGGCTCGGCCGCACCCCGACGGTCAAGGAGCTGTCGGAGCTGATGAGCCTGCCCGAGGAAGAGGTCCAGGAGGCCAGGCTTGCGGCCAACGGCTACAACTCCTCCTCTCTCGACGCGGCGATCAGCGGCAGCGAGGACGGCGAGACCGCGCTGCAGGACTTCATCGGCGCCGAGGACCAGGCCCTGGAACTGGTCGAGGACTTCCACGCGCTGGCCCCGCTGATCGCGGAGCTGGACGAGCGTGACCGCCGGATCATCCACATGCGCTTCGTCGAGGAGCTCACCCAGGCGCAGATCGGCGAACACCTGGGCGTCTCGCAGATGCATGTCTCCCGGCTGCTGTCCCGCACCCTCGCCCGCCTGCGCGAGGGCATGCTCGCCACCGGCTGACCCCCGTCTCGTCCCGTGCTGTCCGCCGCTCAAGCGGCGGGCAGCACGGGGCTGTGGTGACAGCGCCCACGGCTAGGGCGCCGGGGCCTTGTGCAGCCTGAGCTCGGCGATGACGTGCTTGCCCTGGTCCCCGAGGACGGTGTGCAGACGGTCGCAGAGACGCGCGATGAGGTGTAGGCCGTGGCCGCCGATGCGATCCGGGGTGCGGGCCGCCGGGCGGGGTGGTGTGCGGGAGGTGTCGCGGACGGTGATCCGCAGCAGAGCGGGGTTCCCCGTCAGCTCCAGCAGCAGTTCGCCGGGGCCTGGGGCGTGGCGCAGCGCGTTGGTGACAAGCTCACTGACGACGATCTGGGCGTCTTGGCTCGGCTGCTGGTCAGGGGGGTGGCCTGCCCGCGAGAGCAGGGTGCGAACTGCTTGCCGGGTGTCGGCGAGGGATGGGCCCTGGGTGTCCCAGACGGCGCTGTAGCGCAAGGCGGCTGCCTCGCGGTGCTCATCCTTCGCCTGATTCCTAAGCGGGATGACCATATTTTTCCTATGAGCTGCGGATGGTTCGACGATTGATCGTTCTTGCGGACCTTGTCCGCTTACCCACTGCGGCCGCGCCTATGAAATGACGCTCGCCACGCGTCATCGGCCGCCCGCGGTGCCCGGGGCGCCTCGACGAGTGTGCCGAGCGTGCCCACGGTGTCGGGGACGGGACCACCCGTTCGGCTCCGCATGCGAGGCGGCGATCAGGTAATCCGGGGGTGTGTGCCGAGGCGCCGCTGTCCTCCTCCATGCGGCTGTTCGGCCGAGGCGGTGCCGTGGCCGGTCCCCGAGCCGGCTGCGGCCCGCTCTCCCTCCTCACCGCCGACCTGTGTCCTTGAGTGATTCCTTGGTCTCCCTGGCCTTGCCCGCGGCCTGCGCCGCGCGGCCCTTGGCGATCAGGGTGTGGTTGCCGGTGGCCCGTCCGGCGGCCTGGGCGGCCTTGCCCACCATTTGCTCGATCTTGGCCCGGGCCTTCTCGCTGGCGGCCATCCTGCTCACCGTCCTCGGTTCCGGTATCGGATATCAGTGCCTGATGTGCGCTTGACCCGTGCCGATGCCCGTAAACGACGCGGGGTGTGCAGGAACTGGGGAATCGAGTGGGGCCCCGCCGGGACAGGCCGGCCCCCCCTCGTACGTGCGGGCACCCCTCTCCCGGGCATTCCTCGTGCGCCCCGGTGCGGTCCCTCGCCGGGCCGTGAACCGCCCTCCGCTGCCCCGAGCGCGTGACGCCACCCACGAGAGGCAGATCACGTCCTATCGGGCTTCGTAGAGGGGCTCACACTCCCATCAGGGCATAACCCTGCCAAAAGACTAAATAGGGACATTCGTACGCCCTTGGGTAGTACGTCACATTCTTGCGTGGGGTTTCCGCGACCGCTAACCATGTCTCTCGTCGCCGCAAGCAGCGGGTCGGGCCGNTACGCCCTTGGGTAGTACGTCACATTCTTGCGTGGGGTTTCCGCGACCGCTAACCATGTCTCTCGTCGCCGCAAGCAGCGGGTCGGGCCGGGCGGATCGCCGGGACCGTCCTTGCTCGCCGCGCTGTGCGGGGCCTCGCCCCGACGCCCGACAGGCCGCGACCGAATGACCGGCCGGCGCCTCAAAGACGTCTTGAAGGAGACCCCCATGACCGCGATCACCGCTGCCCCCCGCCTCGCCCGTCTGCGCAACCTGGCCGTGACCGGCCTGGTCACCACCGGCGCCGCGGCCGCGGCGCTGACGCTGATGCCGGCCACCGCCCAGGCCGCCGAGGCACCCACGGCCACCCACGCCGCCGCCACCAGGGCCGCCGACCCCGCCGCCGGTGCCAAGGGCGCCGCGAACAACCTCGACGGCTGGATCAAGCAGTCCCTGGCCATCATGAAGGCCAAGGGCATCCCGGGCAGCTACGAGGGCCTGCACCGCAACATCATGCGCGAGTCCAGCGGCAACCCCAACGCGCAGAACAACTACGACGTCAACGCCAAGAACGGCATCCCGTCCAAGGGCCTGCTCCAGGTCATCGACCCCACGTTCAAGGCCTTCCACGTCGCCGGCACCGCCAACAACTCCACCGACCCGGTCGCCAACATCACCGCGGCCGCCAACTACGCCGCCCACCGCTACGGCTCCATCGACAACGTCAACTCCGCGTACTGAG
>NZ_JAJSZC010000297.1:0-7788 GCF_036815105.1 Streptomyces sp. IBSBF 3136 | reverse complement strand
CCCCCCCCCCCCCCCCCCCCGGCGCCCCCCGCGCCCCCCCCCCCCCCCCCCCCCGCGCAGAGGAACGGGTGACGCGGTCACGCGTCCGGGCCGGCTAGCTGTGCGGGCACTCCTTCCACGCCAGGTGGTAGACCGTGCTGATGTCCCCGTCGGTGGAGTCCATCGTCATGAAGCTGACCTTGCCGGGGTTCGCGCTGCCCGCGTTCACCCGCAGCTCGGTGTTGATGTTGAAGTTGCGCAGGACACCGCAGGGAGCCCAGACGAGCTGGGCCCAGTCGGTGCTGTCGGTCGCCTGCCAGTCGTCGTTGTAGGTGCCGGCGAAGGGGTGGGTCTTGGCCGCGGTGTTCGAGGAGCCCTGGAAGTAGTACGAGGCCTTCTGGGTGGCCGTCGCGCCCGGCTGGAGCGAGAGGAAGCCCCGGTAGTCGGCGCTGGCGACCGCGTAGGTGAACCCCTGCGGGACGTGCACCACCAGGTTGAGCTGGCAGTTCTTGCGGAAGGCGGTGGGGTCGGAGTTGCCGCCCGCCTGGGCGAGGTAATTGCTGTAGGTCACCGTGAAGGCGGTGTTGTCCGGGGAGACGGCGACGGCCGCCGTGCCCGCGGGGCAGCCCGAGCCGTTCACCGTGGCCACGTCGATGACGATCTTGTCCGGCGGCGGGTCGTCGAAGACGGGCGAAGAGGTCTGAGCGGGTAGCGCGGTGGTGAGCAGAGCGGCTACGGCGCCGCTCAAAAGGAGTCCACCAGCCATCGTTTCTCCCGGTTGTCGAGTGGGGGGTGAGACCTCCGACCCATCCGTTCAACATTGAAGAAACTGTGTGGAACCTGTGAAGGATGGGGAGGCGATGGCATCGTAGGAACCCCCGCCGCCCCCCGGGAGGGTGAACTCCGGCCATTCACTCCGGGGTTTTCACGCACCCGCACCGGCGCCTTGGCCGGCTCACGGGTTCTCCCACGCCCCCGGTTCCGCCGCCAGTGCCTGCACCGGGCCCGGGAGGGCGTCCGCCGCCAGATCGGCGAGGGAGACGCCCTCCAGGACATGGCGGACATTGGCGCGCAGGGCGATCCACAGGGGCAGCAGGGGGCGGGCGGTGCCGGTGTAGGTGAGGCCCGTGGGCCGTTCGCCGCGGACCGACACGATCGGGCCGTCCACCCCGCGGATGACGTCCGCCACGGTGATGTCGCCGGCGGGCCGTGCCAGGCGGTAGCCGCCGCCCCCGCCGCGCCGGCTGTCGACGATCCCGGCGCGCCTGAGGTCGCCGAGGATGCCTTCCAAGAACTTGTGCGGAATGTCCTGGACGGCAGCGATTTCCTCAGCCTTCACCGGGCCGTTACCCTCCCGTACAGCCAGCTCCAGCACCGCCCGCACCGCGTAATCCGCCCGCGCCGAGATCCTCATGGGTCCATTGTGGGGCGTGTTCGCGTGGAGAATGGCCGGACCGCGCCCCCGTAAGATCGCCCGGGAGGATCCACCTTGGCGCTCAGCAGACGTACTTTCAGTGCCCTGGCCGGCTCTGCCGCGCTCGGCTTCGCCCTGGGCGGCAGCGGCGGCCCCGGGGCCCCCTCGGCGTACGCGGCGCGCAGCGTGCCGACGGGTCCGGCGCCCGCCCCGCCCGGCGCCGACGGGGAGCGGCACACGGTCGGCTACGACCACTACTCGCTGCTGGTGGACGGCCGGCGGCTGGTCGTGTGGTCGGGTGAGATGCATCCCTTCCGGCTGCCGAGTCCGGCCCTGTGGCGGGACGTGCTGCAGAAGATGCGCGCGCACGGCTACAACGCCGTGAGCATCTACGTGGCCTGGAACTACCACTCCCCCGCGCCCGGCCGCTACGACTTCACCGGTGTGCGGGACCTCGACCTGTTCCTGCGCACGGCCACCGAGACCGGGCTGTACGTCATCCTGCGGCCCGGCCCGTACATCAACGCGGAGGTGGACGGCGGCGGCTTCCCGGGCTGGCTGACGGCGGCGAAGGGAACGGCCCGCACCGCCGACCCGGACTACCTCGCGCACGTCGACGAGTGGCTGACCCAGGTGAACCGGATCGTCCGCCGGCACCTGTTCACCCGGGGCAGGGGCACGGTCCTGCTCTACCAGATCGAGAACGAGTACGACGCCCACGTCACCGAGGCGGCCGGCCGGGACTACATGTCCCACCTGTACAAGAAGGTCCGCAAGGACGGGATCGACGTCCCCCTCTTCCACAACGACAAGGGCCGCAACGGCCACTGGACGCCGGGGTCCTTCGACACCGGCGGGGAGAAGGGCGGCTGGCTGTACGGGTTCGACGGGTACCCCTCGCCGGCCCAGAACCCGCCGGACTGGGGGCACTACGGTTCCGGCGGGGCGACCGGCGGGGCCACCGCCTCGCCGCGCACGCCCGGGTTCGTACCCGAGTTCGGCGGCGGCTGGTTCGACCCGTGGGGCGGGGCCTGGTCCGGCGGCAAGGGGTACGCCGAGTCCCGGCGCACCCGGGACGCGGCCTACGAGCGCCGCTTCTACCTCACCAACCTGGCCAACGGCATCACCCTGCACAACGTGTACATGACGTTCGGCGGGACCTCGTGGGGGTGGCTGCCCGCGCCGGTCGTCTATACCTCGTACGACTACGGGGCGGCGATCGACGAGGGGCGCAACGTCACCGACAAGATCGCCCCGATGCACCAGCTCGGCCACCTGCTCCAGCGCGTGCCCGACTTCGCCCGGCTGGACCGGGCGGCTGACGTCGAGGCCGAGGGCCTGAAGGTCTACCACCTGACGAACCCGGACACCGGCAGCCACGTGTACGTGGCCCGCAACGACGGCACGGAGCCGGTGACCACCGGCCTGCCCACGGCCGCGGGGCGCCTCAGGATCACCGTGCCGCCGCGCGACGCCCGGATGCTGACCACCGGGCTGCGCCTCCTCGGCAGGCGGACGCTGAAGTACTCCACCGCGCAGCCCATGCTGTGCGTGACGGCGGGGCGGACGGACATCGCCCTGTTCACGGGCCGCCGGGACGACATGGCGGAGCTGGTCCTCGAGTGCCCCCAGGAGCCGCTCGTCACCCGGCTCGACCCCGAGGCCGCCTGGGCGTACGACAGCAACGAGCTGCACGTCAACGCGCCCCTCGGCCAGGGCGGGCTGACCCGGGTCATGGTCGAGAAGGGCGAGAGCGAGACCCCCCTGCTGCTGCTCTTCGCCGACGACGCCACCGCCGTGCGCATCTTCCCGTACGACACCCCGTCCGGCACCGTGCTGGTGTACGGCCCGGCGCTGCTGCGCCACGTCGAACTGCGCGGCTCCGAGGTCCACGTGACGGGTGACGTCACCGGGCAGACCAGCGTGGAGGTGTGGGGTCCGCGCGGGATCACGAGCCTGGTCTGGAACGGGCGGAAGGTGCCGACCCGGGTAACCCTCTCCGGCAGCCTGATGACCACCGGACTGCTGCCCGCCGCGCCGGAGGTGTCGCTGCCCGCGCTGGGCGGCTGGCGGGCGCGCACGGAGAACCCGGAGGCAGGCCCGAACTTCGACGACTCCGCCTGGCGGCGGGCCGACCGGACCTCGTCGTTCAGCGTCACCCCGGTCCCCGAGGACCAGCCGGTGCTGTTCGCCGACGACTACGGCTTCCACTACGGGGACGTCTGGTACCGGGGCACGTTCACCGGCTCCTCGGACATCGAGGAGGTCTCACTCGCCTACACGACCGGCACCCAGGGCCTGCTGATGGCCTGGCTGGACGGCGAGCCGCTGGGCACCCACCGGATGCCCGTGCCCGACGCGACCACCACGATCCGCAAGGGCAGCTGGGAGGCGACGGCCGTCCTCCCGGTGGCCGAGCGGCTGCGCTCGCCCGGCAGGCACGTGCTGTCGGTCCTGGTCCGGCGCATGCAGCACGACCAGGACGGCAGGTCGCTCGACACCCACAAGGTGGCGCGCGGACTGACCGCCGTCCGCTTCAAGGGCGCCTCGCCGGAGGTGGCCTGGCGGATCCAGGGCGAGGCGGCGCCGGACCCGGTGCGCGGCCCGCTGAACAACGGCGGTCTGTTCGGAGAGCGGGAGGGCTGGCACCTGCCGGGTTTCCCGGACCGGGACTGGGAGGCGGTGACCTTCCCGCGGGCCGAGCGGCGCCAGGGTGTGACCTGGTACCGCACGACCTTCCGGCTGTCCGTGCCGGCCGACATCGACGCCTCGATCGGTCTGACCCTGGAGGACGACCCGTACCGGGCCTACCGGGCGCAGATCTTCCTCAACGGCTGGAACATGGGCCAGTACATCAACAACGTCGGCCCGCAGCACACCTTCGTCCTGCCGAACGGCATCCTGCGCACCCGGGGCGAGAACACGCTCGCGCTGGCGGTCCTGTCGGAGTTCACCTCGCAGTCCGGGCCGGGCAAGGTGGGGCTGACCCTGCTGGGCCGGGCGGCCGGGGGGATCCCGGTGGTACCGGTGCCCTCGCCCGGCCGCTGAGGCCCCCTCCGCGCCGGCCCGGGACCCGTCCGGCGCGGATGGTCCGCCCTTGAACGACGGTCGCCGGATCGCCTGACGCGGACACATCCAGACGCGTACGCTCGGACGGGCGGCACACCGGCGGTGAGAAGGGGGAACGATGGGCATCGCGGGTGCGCGAGAGCGGGCGGCACGGCTCACCGCGCGGCTGCGCCGCTCCCGTTCCGGCTCGTCGATGCGCTCCCTCGCCGCCGACCTCGCCGGCGCCGTCCGCGCCCGCCCCCAACCGCCGGGCGGCCTGACCGACCTGTGCCGGGCCCTGTGCGAGGAGATGAGCGCCCGGCGCGCCGGACGGCCGGTGGAGCTGCGCTTCGAACGCTTCCCGGACGAGATCGAGGTCACCGGACTGTGCGTGGAGTTCCAGGACTTCGACCTGGTCATCGTGGAGGAGCGGGCCGAGTCGCTGCAGCAACTGGTCATCCTCGGGCATGAGTTGTGGCACCTGCACGCCGGGCACCGGCACCACCACCTGGCCGGCGCCGCGGCCGCCCGCGCGCTCGCCGAGGAGCCACGCTGGCGGGACATGGCCCTGACGGTGGCCGCCCGCAACGGCTCCCGGGAGGCCGACGAGGCCGAGGCCGACGACTTCGGCCACCGGCTCGCCACCGTCTTCCGGCCCTACCTCGGCGGCACCGGACGCGGCATCCCCCTGGACCCCGTCCAGCGCTCGCTCGGCTACCGCGGCCGCTGGGGAGCCGCGCGGTGACCCTGCCGGCGCTCGACCCGCCGGACCTCCTCGGCGAGTTCTACATCTCCTTCTGGATCCCCACCGCCGTGCTCGCCGCGGCCCTGCTGATCAAACTGCCCACCATCATCCGGCTGTGGCGGGACCCGCTGCTGCGCGCGGTCGGCGGGCTGCTGCTGCTCGCCTGCGGGGTGTTCGTGTTCTGCACCCCGTCCACGATCGCCACCGTCAACCGGCTCACCGGCGTGCCCAACATCTCGGCGCCCTGGTGCTATTCGCTGATCACCGCGTTCTGCGGGTCCTGCCTGCTGCTGATCATCACCTGGCGCAACGGGCTGTCCGACCGCTCGGCCGCCACCCGCCGCGCCACGCGGTGGGTGATCTCCGTGTACTCCGGGGTGGTGGTCGCGCTGTGGGTGCTGTTCCTGCTCGCCGACGCGCCTGCCGAGCGGCTGCGGGACCTGGACACCTACTACGCCACCACCCCCTTCATGCGCGAGGAGATCCTGCTCTACCTCGTCGCGCACGCCGTCGCCTGCCTGATCACCTCCCGGCTGATCTGGAACTGGGTGCGCACCGAGGGCCTCGACGCCTGGCTGCGCTGGGGCCTGAAGCTGCTGGGCGCCGGTTACGCGCTGAACCTGATCTTCGACGCGTCCAAGCTGGCCGCGGTCGTCACCCGCTGGACCGGGCGGAACCTGGACTGGCTGAGCACCGACCTCGCCCCGCCCGTCGCCGCCCTGTCCGCCATCCTGATCGCGGTCGGCTTCATCCTTCCGCACGCCGGCCAGTACCTGCACGACCGCTGGCGGGTCCGGCTCGCCCACCGCGAACTGCGGCCGCTGTACCAGCTGATGCGGACGGCCGGCGGGGAGGGCGTGCCGTTCGTGCTGCGGGCCACGCCCGAGCTGCGGCTCACCCGGCGGGAGACCTTCATCCGGGACGTGCTGCTGCCGCTGGCCCGGTACATCGACACCGGTCTGGGCCGGCGCGCGTACGACGCCGCGGTCGGCCTCGGGCATCCGCCGGAGCGGGCCCGGGCGCTGGCGGCCGCGGTGAGCATCCTCGACGCCGTCGAGGCGAGGAGCCGCGGCCCCGAGCCGTCCGGGGCCGCCGCCGGGCCGGACACCACCAACCTGCTCCAGGAGATCGGGGCCGTGTCCCGGGCCCTGCGCAGTCCCGACGACATCGAGGCGGTCCGCGCGCTCGCGACCGCCCCAGCAGAGAGCGTTGCCGTACATGAGTGAACGCAAGCCCGCCGCCGTCGTGCTCGGCGGCTCCCTCGCCGGTCTGCTCGCGGCCCGCGCCCTGGCCTCGACGGGCGCCCGGGTGACCCTGGTCGAGCGGGACGCGCTGCCCTCGGGCCCCGAGCCGCGCAAGGGGCTGCCGCAGGCCCGGCACGTGCACCAGCTCTGGTCGGGCGGTGCGCGGGCGCTGGAGCAGTTGCTGCCCGGCGCGACCGCGCGGCTGCGGGCGGCCGGGGCGAACCGCATGGCGATGACCACCGAGATGGTGGCGCTGTCCCCGTACGGCTGGTACCGGCGGTGGGCCGAGTCGGCGTTCATGCTGTCGGCCAGCCGGGACCTGCTGGACTCGGTGGTACGGCGGCTCGTGCTGGCCGACGGGGACATCGAACTGGTCGAGCGGGCCGAGGCGGTGGGCCTGGCCGGCACGGCCACGGCGGTGACCGGGGCCCGCGTGCGCACCCACGAGGGCGTGGCGCGGACGCTGACCGCCGACCTGGTCGTGGACGCCACCGGCCGTGGCTCCCGGGCCCCGCACTGGCTGGCGGAACTCGGCCTGCCCGCAACGGAGCGGCGGGAGGTCGACTCGGGCCTGGTGTACGCCAGCCGGCTGTTCCGGGCGCCGGAGCGGGCCCGGAGCCGGTTCCCGGTCGTCAACATCGCGCCCGATCCGCGGGGCACGGGGACCGGGAGCGGGGGCGTGCTTGTTCCGGTGGAAGAGGGCAGGTGGATGGTCACGCTGTTCGGCGGCAGGAACGACGAAGTCCCGTCCACGGGAGCGGACTTCACCCGGTACGCGACCGAGCGGCTGCGGCACCCGCTCATCGGCCGGCTGCTGGCGGGCGCGGAGCCGCTCACGCAGGTGTCGGTCACCCGGACCACCGCGAACCGCCGCCACTTCTACGAGAAGACGCCGGCCTGGCCGGAGAACTTCGCGGTGCTCGGTGACGCGCTGTGCGCGCTGAACCCGCTGTACGGCCACGGGATGGCGGTCTCCGCCCAGTCGGCCCTGGCCCTGCGGGACGTGACCGGCCGGCACGGGCTGGGCTCCCCCGGCCTGTCCCGGCACCTGCAGCGGGCGGTGGGCCGGACGGTCGGGGCGGCCTGGGACCTCGCGATCGGGTCGGACGTGTTCTACCCGGGCGCCACGGAGACCGGCCCCACCCTGCGGGACCGGGTCCTGTCCGCCTACGTCGCCCGTCTGCTGCGCACCGCCACGGGCAACGGCCGCATAGCGCGCCGGGTCACCGATGTGACCTCCCTGGAGCGGGGGGCGGAGGCGCTGCTGGCGCCGAGCGTGCTGCTGGCGGCGGTGGTGGGGCCGCTCCGGCCCCCGCTTGCGGCTCCGCCGTTGACCGCGGAGGAGATGGGGGCGGCGG
>NZ_JAJSZC010000296.1:0-7870 GCF_036815105.1 Streptomyces sp. IBSBF 3136 | reverse complement strand
CTCCCGCCCCGCGACCCACGCGAGCGGGGACCGAGCTGGAACTCCTGGTGCACGGAGTCGGCGGCGCCACTTCGGAGAAGATGCTCGGCGACCCGCGAACGGTCCGGATCACCGGCGACGACACCGCGGCGGTGTTCCGGCGCGCCGATCACACCGAGGACGCCCCGGCCGGACGGGGCCCGGTGCGAGAGGCGTACGTGTGGTGCAATCTGACCTCGGGCGACGCCGGCCGCGCCCTCTGGCTGCTGTTACTGCCCTTCATGGTGGTCAACCTCGCCCACTGGATGCGGCCCGCCGCCGACGGCCGCGGACGCGCCGTCCGGTGCTACGGCCTCCTCGTGCGCCTGGCCGCCCTCACCCTCACCGTGCTGCTGGTGGCCGCCGCCTGCGAGGTCGCCCTCGACCTGGTGGCCTGGCAGTGCGCGGGCGTCACCGCCTGCGCCCGCCGCCACTCCTGGCTCGGCTTCCTCTCCCCGGCCGCCTCGGGCGGCGGCTGGTGGAGCCCGCCCGGCCGTCGGCTCGCCCTCGCCGCGACGGCCCCGGCCGCGCTCACCGCTCTGCTCTGGTACCTGTCGCACCGCACCTGGAGCGCCTACGAGTCGCACCGGCCGATGGACCGGGAACCGCAACCGGAGAGAGACGACAACGCCCTCGCCCGCCCCGGCTTCTGGTACGGCCGCCGCCTGGTGGCCCGGCTGCGCGCGGCCCACACCGCCGCGGGACTGCTCACCGTGGCCGCCGCCGTCGCCACACCCGCGGCCCGCTTCGACCACCGCCCCGGCGGCCCCGCCCCGCTGGACGCCCTCGGCTGGGCCCTCACCGCCGCCCTCGCCGGCTGGGCGGCCGCCGTGGTGGGCGTGGTCTGCCGCCGGGGCCGCAGCGAGACCCGCCTCGACAGGCGTCTCGACCGGCATCTCGTCCGCCGACTGCCCCTCGGCGCCCTCGCCCTGCTGCTGATCACGCTGCTGTACGCGGGCTGGGCGCGCCCCGACTGGCGGTCCACCGGCCGACTGCCCGGCGACCCCGCCTTCGGTGGGCTGATGCTGTCCCAGGGCCTGCTCGTCGTCGTGCTCGCCGCCGTCGCCCACGTCCTCCACCGCCGCCGCCCCGACCCGCGCGCCGGGATGCGCGGCCTCGGCGGTCCGGCGGTCGCGCTGCTCGGCTGCGCGCTCGGCGGGGTGATGACCGGCGGCCTCGCGCAGCGGGTCGCCGACTGGCTGGACGGCACCCGTGCCTCGCTCGACGGACCGCCGGTGCTGCTGACCTGGCAGGCGTCCCTGATCCCCCCGCTGCTGCTGGTGCTGCTCGCCCTGGCCGGCGTGCTCGCCGTGCGCACCGCGCGGCTGGCCCGCGCCGAACGCGAGCGTGTGCGTCACGAGCACCCCGGTGAGCCCGAGGACCCCGCCCGCACCCGCCGCATCGCCCACGTCCGAGCCATGGCCACCCTCACCGACCGGGCGCCGCTGCTGCTCGCCGTGGTCTGCGGCACCACCCTGCCGCTGGGGGCCGCCGCGCTGACCGGCGCCCTCACCACCGGGCGCACCCCGCAGGGAGCGGCCCGGCGCACGTACCCCGTCGTCCACGCGGCGGCCGAGACCTCGCAGGCGCTCGGCTCGTGGCTGGTCGGACTCGGCTTCCTGCTCTTCGTCACCTGGGCCCGGCGTGCCTACAAGGACGCCGCCGCCCGCCGCACCATCGGCATCCTGTGGGACGTCGGCACGTTCTGGCCGCGCGCCGCCCACCCCTTCGCCCCGCCCTGCTACGCCGAACGCGCCGTCCCCGACCTCACCTGGAGGATGGCGACCTGGACCGGCCGCACCGGCGGCCGTCTGGTGCTGTCCGGGCACTCCCAGGGCAGCGTCCTGGCCGCGGCCGCCGCCTGGCAACTGACCCCGGCCGTGCGCGGACGGGTCGCCCTGCTCACCTACGGTTCACCGCTGGAGCGCCTGTACGGCCGCTGGTTCCCCGCGTACTTCGGCCCGAGCGCCCTGGCCGCGCTCCACCGCGACGTCGCCTGCTGGCGCAACCTGCACCGCCGGACCGACCCCATCGGCGGCCCCGTCCGCCTGCCCGGCGACTGCGGCCCGGAAGTGGACCACGGGCCCCTCGAGGACCCGCTCGCCTACGGGCGCACCGCAGAGCATCCTCTCCCGGCGCCCATCCTCGGCCACTCCGACTATCAGGCCGACCCCGCGTTCGCACGGGAGCGGGCCCTGCTCCTGGCCCGCCTGCGCCCCGACCTGCCGGGGCAGCGCCCCGACGAAAGGGCGCCCGGGTGACGGGCCCGCGCCGGGCGCCCCCGGCGTCAGGGCAGTTCCGGCAGGTCCTCCGCGTAGAGCAGGGTCAGGTCGTCGGTACTCGGGTCGGCGAGCTGGGCGACCCGGCTCGCGTGCCGCTCCACCATCGCCTCGAAGGTCTGGCGTGCCGTGCGCCCGTTGCCGAACGCGGGGCCCTTGGGGATCGCCGTGAAGTACTTCACCAGCGCCTCCGCGGCGCCCGCGGCCAGCCGGTACTCGTGCTCGTCGGCCTGCTGTTCCACGATCCGGAGCAGCTCGTCGGGGCCGTAGTCGCCGAAGGTGATGGTCCGCGAGAAACGCGAGGCCACACCGGGGTTGACCGAGAGGAAGCGCTCCATCTCGGCCGTGTAGCCCGCGACGATCACCACGACCGCGTCGCGGTGGTCCTCCATCAGCTTCACCAGCGTGTCGATGGCCTCCTTGCCGAAGTCGCGCCCCGCGTCCTCCGGGGACAGCGCGTAGGCCTCGTCGACGAACAGCACACCGCCGCGGGCCCGTTCGAAGGCCTCCTGGGTGCGGATCGCCGTGGAGCCGATGTGCTCGCCGACCAGGTCGACCCGGGACACCTCGACCAGGTGGCCCTTCTCCAGGACCCCGAGGGAGGCGAGGATCTCGCCGTACAGCCGGGCGACCGTCGTCTTGCCGGTGCCGGGGGAGCCGGTGAAGACCAGGTGCCGCTTGACGGAGGCGGCCTTCAGCCCGGCCTGCTGCCGGCGCCGGCCCACCTCGATCATGTCGGTCAGCGCCCGCACCTCGCGCTTGACGCTCTCCAGGCCGACCAAGGCGTCCAGTTCACCCAGCACGGCCTTCGACGTACGGGCAGGCTGCTCCGGCCCGGCCGGGGTGATCAGCGGTTCCTGCTCCGTGACGCGCTGCCCGGGGATGGAACCGAGCAGGCCGGAGGACGGGGGCCCCGACTGCACGGCCGTCTCGCGGGCCGCGGGCGGCCGCAGACCGCCGCTCTCGTCGCTGGTGCAGTCCTCCACGACCGGGCCCGTACCGGCCCCCGCGTCCGGCCCCGGGTCGGCGAACTCGTAGCCGCCGCGTGCGCACCGCTCGGTACGGCACTTGCGGAGCGTCGTACGGCAGCCGTCGATCACATGGAAGCCGTAGCCGCCGCTGCCGCTGACCCGGCAGTTCAGGAAGCTGCCGCGGCCGCCGGCGGAGACGTAGAAGCCGGCCTCGGCGGGGGAGTCGACCGTGCACCGCTCGATGGTCGGGTCGGCGCCCTTGGTGACGATCACACCGGTCTGGGTGCCGTCGATCGTGCAGTTGTTGAGCGTGCCGCCGCTGCCGTGGTCGCGGAACCAGGCGCCGGTGGCGGCCTCCCGGATCCGGCAGTCGTCGAGCTGCGCGGTGGCGCCGTCGCTCACCGACACGGCCGTGTTGCGCACCTGGGACAGGTCGCTGTCCACGACGTCCGCGCGTGAACCGCGGTCCAGTACGAACAGCGCGTCCGGCACGTCGTGCACCCGGCAGGAGTCGAGGACCGCGGTGGCGCCGTCGCTCACCCACACCGCCGGGTAGTCGCCCGTGCTGTCGAAGATCTCGCACTGGTTGGCGTCCACCCGGGTGCCCGGGTCCCACACCGACAGGCCGTTGCGGCCGAACTGACGGACCGTCGTCCGGGTCAGCGTCAGCACGGAGCGGGACCGCAGGTCGACCGCGTTCTCGGGGATGTCGTGGATCCGGCAGTCGGCGAGCGTGAGGACCGCGTCCGTGTCGAGCGTGACGCCGTCGGCGGTGGTGCGGTGCACGTCGCAGTCGGTCAGGTGGGCGGTGGCCCGCTGGGTGACCTGCACCCCGGCGCCCCGGACCTCGTAGACCTCACAACCGAACGCCTCCAGAGCGGAGTTCTCCCCGGTCACGGTCAGTCCGGTACCGGAGGCGTGGTGCACCCGGCAGCGCTCCAGGCGCGGATGGGCGCCACCGCGGACGGCGACACCCGCCTGCCCGGCCGCGACGATCTCGCACTCCTCGAACACCCCGCCGCCGCCGTCGAGGACGGCGACGCCGATACCCGCCGGGTTGTCGACGGTGCAGCGCCGGACGGTCGGGCGTGCCCCGCCGCGCACCTCGATGCCCGCGGCGGAGCGCGTGACGATCCGCAGGTCCATCAGCTCGGGCGTGCCCTCCTCCACCAGCAGGGCGGGCGCGGCCGCGTCCTGTCCCTCCACGTGCAGGTCCTGGACCACCGCTGAGGCGCGCACGGTCAGCGGCACCCCGTCCATCGGCGCGATCCGTACCGAGCCCGGCGAGCCCTCGGGGCCGCGCAGCGTCACGGCCCGCTCGAGGACGAGATTCTCCCGGTAGGTGCCCGGGGCGACGGTGAGGACGTCACCGTCGGCGGCGGCCTCCAGGGCGGCGGCGAGCGAAGCGTACTCACCCGTGCGGCGCCGCCACCGCGATGTACCGGTGTGCGTCACCTGGACCGTGCCCTGTGCCATGGCGTTGCTGTGCCCCCACCTCGTCGAACGCGGGTCGTTGCCGAAAGCGAGTCGGCCGGTCCACCGTAGCGTGCGCGCGGCTGATGGATTGACCAGAGCCGCAAGGCCGTCAACTGCCGGTGCCCGCCTTGCCCCAGTCCGGACCCGCCCGGTCCCAGGCCCGGTCCCAGCGCGCGTACCGGCGCCGGACCATGCGCCACACGACCAGGCGCCGCCCGCCCTCCACCAGGCCCGCGGTCAGCAGGGCCGCGCCGAGGCCGGCGAGCACGGCGTGCGTCGTCGCCGTCGGTGAGTCCAGCGGCCGCGTCGTTATTCGGCCGTGCGGATCCGTCCAGAGGCCGAAGTGGTCCCCGGGACGCGGTGACTTCAGCCGTGCCAGGACCGCTCCGTGGTGCGCCGTGCCGTCCGGTGCCGTCCAGTCGGCGAGGACCCGTCTGCCGGAGTCGTGCACCGCGCTGGTGTCCGGGTCGGACTCCGCCGGGGCGCCGCCCAGGTGGCGGACCACGGTGGCGGTGACGAGATGACGGGAGTGGCGCTGCTCGCGCACGGTGTGCTGCAGGGAGTCCTCGGCGGCCGCGCCGACCAGCGAGCCGATCACGGGCGCGGCCACGGTGACCAGCACCAGCGCCGCGAGGGCCAGCCAGGCCTCGGCCAGGTCGGTCGCGCGGCGCAGCGGATTGCGCCGCCAGCGCCACAGGCCACAGATCGCTCGCACGCCCCACCCCCCTTCCGCTCCGTCATACCCCCGGCGGAGCCACTCGTCCCCGGCCGGGGCCGGAAGCGAGCGGTGTCACTGCCGGCCGGGGCCTCTCACGAATCTCTCATCTCGTCTCCCCAACGACCGGCACCCGCCGCCCGGTTCCCGGTCCACGCGCCGTTCCGGAGGCGGTGTGCCGGGGTGGCCGCCCGGACCAGGCGAGCCCGGACCAGGTCGCCCGGACCGTGCCGCCTCCGGGTGCTACGGCAGCACCCGCACCGGGTCACCGGTGCGGATCGTGCCCGGGGCGAGGGGGACGAGGTTCTGGCCGAAGAGGAGGTTCCCGCCGACCCTGCGGTGCCGTGCCAGTGTGCGCAGGGGTTCGCGGCCGCGTACGGCGGTTTCCTGGTCGGTCGTGGTCACGACGCAGCGGCCGCTGGGTTTGACGACCCGGAAGGTCACCTCGCCGACGCGGACGCGCCGCCAGTGGTCCTCGGCCCAGGCCTCGGTGCCGGCGACGACCAGGTTCGGCCGGAAGCGGTTCATGGGCAGCGGGCCCTCGGCGGCGTGATCGCCCTGGGCGATCAGGGAGTTCAGGGCGTCCAGCGAGGCGGTGGTGGTCACCAGCAGGGGGTAGCCGTCGGCGAAGCTCACCGTGTCGCCGGGCAGCGCGTACTCGGGGTCGACGGGACGGCGCACGGCCGGATCGTCCATGTGCACCAGACGCACACCGGTGCCCAGATAGGCGGAGCACCACTCGTCCGCCGCGCCGGAGGCCGGGACCGCCTCCACCTTCGTGCCGAAGATGCTCACCGGAACCGTCGCCGCGGGCTCCGGAGGCGCGACCGTCAGTGGTTCCCGTCCGGGCGCGGACAGACGAATGCCGCCGCCGGGCACCGGCTCGGCGGCGGCCAGCGCGAGACGTGGCTTTTCGCGCTGCGTGACGACCTTTCCCCCGTCGTCGATCAGCGTCCAGCGTCGGTCCGCGGCCAGACCCCAGGGTTCCACCGCGGCCTCCCGGGGCGTGACGCCCCGGAACGCCTTGACCGGATGGACGTGGATCGACTGCAGTATCGCGTTCCCCATGGCGCCATCGTGCCAGGTGGCACAGGGCGCCGGGAGCGTCGGTCAGTAGCCGCGGTACTGCTGGTTGTTGTACGGGTCCTGGTACGGGGCCGGTGCGGGCCGGGGCGCGGCGGGGCGCATGGCCTCGTAGCCCGTGCCGCCGGCCATCGGACGCGGCGGCTGCGGGGCCTGCGGGCCGGGGTAACCGCGCGGTGCGCTCGCCTGCTGCGGGATGTAGGCGGTCGGCGCCTGCTGCAGCGGGGCGGGCTGCTGCATCTGCGGGTAGCCGTAGCCGTAGGAGGGGACCTGCGGGGAGGGTGCCGCCGGGAGGGCGGGGAGCGCCGACGGCAGCGCGGGCAGGCTGCTGCCCGTGTCGTACGCGGCGGGGACCCGGATCGGGGCGATCTGCGGGGTGCCCCGCTCGGCCACGAGGGAGTCGTAGATCGGGGTGTCCGGGAAGGAGGCGGAGTAGTAGCCGCCACCATAAGTGGAGCGGGGGGAGGTCATGGCCATAAGTTAAGCCCACGATGTGCTGGTTGGGGAGACCGATAAGAGGGTTGTTTTCCGTGTCGGCTGTGCCCTGGGATACCTAATTAGAGCGAACTTGGCAAAAATGGACGTCGCTCAACCTTTCAATCCTGTAAAAGGCGAGCTCCCGCCGGGTTACCGGGGGTTGACCGGCGATCTTCCCGCGCCGCCGACCGCTGTTCCCCGGCCCCGGGAATAGGTTGGGCGGACAGGGATGATCCGGGGAGCCCGGGAACGTCCGGGACGCCGACAGGATGGGGGCGGACATGACAATGTCGAAGGGGTCGAATGTGCCGGTGCCGACGACGGCACTGCGCGTCGAAATGGGCCGGCGCTCCGGACCCGGCGTACCCGACGCGGACGCCTCGGCACTGCTGCTCGCGGCCGGAAAGGTCCGCTCCGACGCGGACTTCGTCTTCTACAACCAGCCCGCGCACGCCTCCGGCGCGGTCCGCCACGAGGGCAAGCGGACGGCCGGCGGCCAAGTGACCGACACCCTCCTCGTCGACCTCACGCGCGTGGAGGGCGGGATCGAGCGGATCGTGCTCGCGGCCTCCGCGGACGGCGGGACCTTCGGGCAGGTCCCGGGCCTCTACATCGAGGTGACCGACGGCGGCGGTGCCGTCGTCGCCCGCTTCGACAGCCCCGGCGCCACCGTGGAGACCGCCTTCGTGCTCGGCGAGTTCTACCGCCGCCAGGGCGGCTGGAAGTTCCGTGCCGTCGGCCAGGGCTACAGCAGCGGACTCGAGGGACTGGCAACGGACTTCGGCATCACCGTCGACGAGCCGCAGCACGCCGCGCCCGCGCCGGCCGCACCGCCCTCCGCGCCCCCCGTC
>NZ_JAJSZC010000295.1:0-7962 GCF_036815105.1 Streptomyces sp. IBSBF 3136 | reverse complement strand
GGCCGGGCCTCGGGGGGCCGGGCCGGTGCGGATGCCGGGGCCTGGGGTCAGGCCGGTGCGGGTGCCTGGGCCTGGGGTCAGGCCGGTGCGGGTGCCGGGGCGAGGCGGTTGAGGACGTCCAGGGCGAGGTTGTGCGCGAGGGGCACCTTGTAGGCGTTGTTGCGCAGGGGTTCGGCGCGGTCGAGTTCGAGGTCGACGGCGCCCTCGAAGGCGGCCGGGGTGGCCGCGGCGCCCAGCAGGGCCGTCTCGGCGTGCCGGGCCCGCCAGGGTTTGTGGGCGAGGCCGCCGAAGGCGAGCCCCACCCGGTCCACGACCCCGTCGGCGACCCGGAGCACCACGGCCACGGAGGCCAGCGCGAAGGCGTACGACGCCCGGTCACGGGCCTTGCGGTAGGCGGAGGGCACACCGGCGGCGGCCGCCGGGAGCAGCACCCCGGTGATCAGCTCGCCGGGGCGGATCTCGGTGTCGCGCTCGGGGTGCACGCCGGGCAGCCGGTGGAAGTCGGCGACCGGCATGGTCCGTCCCCCGTCGGGGCCGTACAGCTCGATCCGGGCGTCGAGGGCGGTCAGTGCCACGGCCATGTCGGAGGGGTTGGTCGCGATGCAGTCCGGGGAGTGGCCGAGGACGGCGTGGTCGCGGTGGACGCCGTCGCGGGCGCCGCAGCCGCTGCCCGGCTCGCGTTTGTTGCAGGGCTTGTCCAGGTCCTGGAAGTAGGGGCAGCGGGTGCGCTGGAGCAGGTTGCCGCCGGTCGTGGCCGCGTTGCGGAGCTGTCCGGAGGCGCCCGCGAGGAGTGCCTGGGAGAGCACGGGGTAGCGGTCGCGGACCAGTGGATGGGCGGCGAGGTCGCTGTTGCGGACGGTGGCGCCGACGCGCAGGGCTCCGTCGGGCAGTTCCTCGACGGTGTCGAGGGGCAGCCGGCCGACGTCGACGAGGACGGTGGGCCGCTCCACCCCGAGCTTCATCAGGTCGACCAGGTTGGTGCCGCCGGCGAGGTAGCGGGCGCCCGGGTGGGCGGCGAACGCCTCGACGGCCTCCTCGACACTGCCGGGCCTGAGGTATCCGAAGTCCTTCACCGGATCACGTCCTCCACTGCCTCGACGATGCGCGGGTAGGCGCCGCAGCGGCACAGGTTGCCGCTGAGCCGCTCGCGGATCTCGTCCCGGTCGAGCGGCACGGGCCGGCCGGAGGGGGCGGCGGGATCGGTGACGTGCGAGGGGTGGCCGGCCGCCGCCTCGGCGAGCATGCCGACGGCGGAGCAGATCTGGCCCGGGGTGCAGTAGCCGCACTGGAAGGCGTCGCGGTCGAGGAAGGCCCGCTGCAGCGGGTGGGGCTGCTCGCCGTCGCCGGCGAGGCCCTCGACGGTGGTGACCTCGCTGCCGTCGAGGGTGACGGCGAGCAGCAGGCAGCTGTTGAGGCGGCGCCCGTCGACCAGGACGGTGCAGGCACCGCACTGACCGTGGTCGCAGCCCTTCTTGGACCCCGTGAGGTCGAGGTCCTCGCGGAGCAGGTCCAGCAGGACCCGCCGGTGGTCGACGAGCAGGGTGTGGGGTTTGCCGTTGACCCGGAGAGTGACCTCCGAGCGCGGGCCGGGCCGGTTTTCGATGGTCATGGCAGTGAGGGCCTTCCGGACGGGCCTGGACGCCTGGAGTACCGCGTATCCAGACTGCCGCACCTCACACGTTTCAGCCCGCTTGGCCGGTCCCCGCTCACCCGGTCATCCGGCCGGTGACGTCCGCGGTGTCCCCGGCGGGCGGGGCGGTGACCTTCACGTCGGTGCCGAAGTCGGCGAGCCGCACCTCGGTCGTGCTGGTGACCTCGGTGTTCTCGCGGCCCGGGGTCAGCTGCTTCAGCGGGTGCAGGGTCAGCCGGACGCGCTCCTGGCGCAGCCGGCCCCGCCCGTCCAGCCACACGTCGACCGGCAGCCGGTCCGTCCCGAGCTGCTGCCGCAGTCGCCGCTCCTGTCCGGCGTCGCCGTGGGCGAGTACGGACACGGGAACCGCCACCCGGTAGTGGGTGGTGCGGGTGCCGTCGAGGGTCTGGTCGGCGACGCGGGTGACGGTGCCCCGGCCGGCGTCCTTGAGGTAGCGCACGGGTTCCATCGGGTCGGTGGGCCGGCTGCGCCCGGCCGGGCCGGTGCGGCTCAGCCGGGCGAGGTCGATCTTCATCCAGGTCCTGCCGCCGGGTACGGCACCGCGCCGGGCGCCGGTCGGCTTCTGGTACACGGCTCCGTCGACGACCCGCTGCTCGATCGTGGTGCCCTGCGACGTCAGGTCAAACCGGCTGGCGCCCTCCTTGAGGTCGGCGACCCCGCTGCCGTGCCCGGTGAGCGCCTGTCCTTCGGCGACGACCTTGCTGGTGACCGTCATCCTGGCGGTGCCGGCGGCCAGGGTGGCGCGGTAGGCGTTCTGCACGGCGCGGGCGGGCGGTGCCGCCGTGGGTCCGCTCCGCGCGTCCCCGGCCGGTCCGGAAGCGTCCTCGCCGCCGCAGCCGGTGAGTGCGGCGGCGAGGACGAGCGCGGCGACGGCGCTCAGGGCTTGCGTCTTCGGCACGGTGGGGCTCCTCCCGGGTCGGGTCGCGGCTCGCGCGTGCGACCCGACCCGGTTTCCCCGCCCGCGGCCGGTCACGCCTCAGGGGTAGCGGGCCGGATTCGCCACGCCGGTGGCCGAGTTGGAGGGTCCTCCCGTGTCGTCGACGACGTGGCGGACGGTGCCGGTGCCGCCCAGCGAGACGGTGACACGGCCCCGCGCCGCCCACCCCCGCTGTCCCGGGCCGCCGTCGGGCCGCCGGGCCGCGCGTCAGACCGCCGGCACCTCGCCGTTGCGCTCGGCGAACTGCGTCCGGTGCAGCTCCGCGTACCGGCCGCCCGCCGCGAGGAGTTCCTCGTGCGTGCCCCGTTCCACGATCCGGCCGGCCTCCACGACGAGTATCCGGTCGGCGGCCCGGACGGTGGACAGGCGGTGCGCGATCACCACGGCGGTACGGCCCTCCAGAGCCTCGGTCAGCGCCTCCTGCACCGCCGCCTCCGAGGTGTTGTCCAGGTGGGCGGTGGCCTCGTCGAGGATGACCACCCGCTGGCGCGCCAGCAGCAGCCGGGCGATGGTCATGCGCTGGCGTTCGCCGCCGGAGAGCCGGTAGCCGCGCTCGCCGACCACGGTGTCCAGGCCGTCGGGCAGGGACCGTACGACCTCGGCGAGGCGGGCGCGGCCGAGCGCGTCCCACAGCTCCTCGTCGGTGGCCGCCGGGCGGGCCAGCAGCAGGTTGGCGCGGACGGTGTCGTGGAAAAGGTGGCCGTCCTGGGTGACCATGCCGATGGTGGCGCGCAGCGAGACGGCGGTCAGGTCGCGGACGTCGACGCCGCCGACGCGGACGGCTCCGGCGTCGGCGTCGTACAGGCGCGGCAGGAGCTGGGCGATGGTGGACTTGCCGGCGCCGGAGGAGCCGACGAGGGCGACGGTCTCGCCGGGTTCGGCGCGGAAGGAGATGCCGTGCAGGACCTCGGCGCCGCCGCGGCTGTCGAGGGCGGCGACCTCCTCCAGGGAGGCGAGGGAGACCTGGTCGGCGGACGGGTAGGCGAAGCGGACGTCGTCGAACTCGACGGCCACGGGGCCCTCGGGGACCGCCACGGCGTCCGGCTTCTCCTCGATGAGCGGCTTGAGGTCGAGCACCTCGAAGACCCGCTCGAAGCTGACCAGCGCGCTCATCACCTCGACCCGGGCCCCGGCGAGCGCGGTGAGCGGGGCGTAGAGCCGGGTCAGCAGCAGGGCGAGGGAGACGACGGCGCCCGCCTGGAGGGTGCCGTGCAGCGCGAACCAGCCGCCGAGGCCGTAGACGAGGGCCAGCGCGAGGGCCGAGACCAGGGTGAGGGAGGTGATGAACACCGACTGGGCGGTCGCCGTGCGCACGCCGATGTCACGGACCCTGCGGGCCCGGGCCGCGAACTCGGCCGACTCCTCCTCGGGGCGGCCGAACAGCTTGACCAGGGTGGCGCCGGGCGCGGAGAAGCGTTCGGTCATCCGGGTGCCCATGGCCGCGTTCAGCGCGGCCGCCTCCCGCTGCATCCGGGCCATCCGGCTGCCCATGCGTCGGGCGGGCAGCACGAACACCGGCAGCAGCACCAGCGCGAGCAGGGTGATCTGCCAGGACAGGGTGAGCATCACCGCGAGGGTGAGCAGCAGGGTCACCAGGTTGGTCACCACACCCGAGAGGGTGTTGGCGAACGCCCGCTGGGCGCCGATCACGTCGTTGTTGAGCCGGCTGACCAGCGCGCCCGTACGGGTACGTGTGAAGAACGCGACCGGCATGCGCTGCACATGATCGAACACGGCCGTGCGCAGATCCAGGATCAGCCCCTCCCCGAGCGTCGACGACAGCCGCCGGCCGAGGACGCCGAGCCCCGCCTCGGCGAGCGCGACGAGCGCGATGAGCAGCGAGAGCCGGATCACGGTCCGGGAGTCGTGGCCCGCCACGATCGCGTCGACGACGCGGCCGGCGAGCACCGGGGTGGCCACGGCGAGCAGCGCGGTCACCACCCCGAGCAGCACGAAGCGGACGATGCCCGCGCGGTGCGGGCGGGCGAAGGCGGCGATGCGGCGCAGTGTGGCGCGGGCGAAGGGGCGGCGCTCCTGCTGCGCGTTCATCACGCTGTGCAGCTGCGTCCAGGCGGTGGTCTCCATGCTCATGAGAGAGAACGTAGGACCTCAAGCATCGTTGAGGTCAAGGGACGCCCGGCTTCGGTCCGGCCGGGTGCCCCGCGGCCGCGGACTGCCCCGGCGGCTCCCGCCGACCCGCTGCCGGTCCGTAAGCCGCCGTCCGCGCCCGCGCCACCCGCCGTTGACGCGGCACGGAGAACCTTCCCGGGTGTGACAACCCTCCGCCATCCCGGTGCGACAGCCCTCCGACGTCCCCGCGCGCCCCGGGGACGCCTACCCCGGCGGGTCCCGGTCCGCCAGGTGCTGTGCCTGGTGCCGCTCGTGCTCGTCGGCGTGGTCGCGGCACGGCACCGCTCGGTGCTCGCCGACGGCTTCGGCCAGCTGCGCACGGCGTCCTGGCCGTGGCTGCTGGCGGCGGCCGGCGCGACCTGCCTGACCTGGGTCGCGGCGGCGTTCACCCGGCAGGGCGCGGTGGTGCAGCCGCTGCCGAAGGGGCGGCTGCTGGCCACCCAGTTCGCGGCCGGAACGGCCAACCACCTGCTGCCCACCGGGCTGGGCGCGGGCGCGGTCAACCTGCGCTTCATGACGGTGTGCGGGGTGCCGCTCGCCCGCTCCTCGGCCGCGCTCGCGCTGTACCTGCTGGCGGAGAGCGTGGGCCGGCTCGGTCTGCTGGCCGTGCTGCTGGCCGTCTTCCCGGACGCGCTGCGGCTCGGCGCCCTGCTGCCGGGCGGTTCGGCCGCCCCGCTGCTGCTGGGCGCGGCCGCGCTGACCGCCGTGGCGGGGGTGGTGCTGTGCCGGGTACGGCGGCTGCGCGTGGCGGTCGCCGGTTTCCTGCGGGACGCCCTCGGCGAGGCGCGCTCGGTGCACACGCGGCCGGCCCGGGCCCTGGCCCTGTGGGGCGGTTCGCTGGCCTTCCCGGCGCTCCAGGCGGCCGGTCTGGCCGCGGTCGGGCAGGCGCTGCGGCTGCCGGTGCCGCCGGCGCACATGGCGCTCGCGTATCTCGCGGCGACCGCCGCCGTGGCCCTGGTGCCGACGCCGGGCGGGCTCGGCTCGGTCGAGGCGGCGCTGATCGTGGCCCTGGTCGCGGTGGGCGGCCCGGCGGCGGTGGCCACGGCGGTGGTGCTGGCCTACCGGGTGATCACCGTGTGGCTGCCGCTGCTGCCGGGGGCGCTGACGCTGGGGGCGCTGGTGCGGCTGAAGGTCATCTGAGGCACAGTGGCCGTTCCGAGCCGCAGCCCGAGAAGGAGTGCCCGCCGTGCCGGTACGCGTGGAGCGCAAGGAGCACGTCACCACGGTCGTCCTGTCCCGCCCGGAGGTCCGCAACGCCGTGGACGGTCCGACGGCGGCCGAACTGGCGGCCGCCTTCCGGGAGTTCGAGGGCGACGAGCAGGCCCGGGCGGCGGTGCTGTGGGGCGAGGGCGGCACGTTCTGCGCGGGCGCCGACCTGAAGGCGATGGGCACCGATCGGGGCAACCGGGTCGCCGAGGAGGGCGACGGACCGATGGGGCCGACCCGGATGCGGCTGTCGAAGCCGGTGATCGCCGCCGTCGCCGGGCACGCCGTCGCGGGCGGTCTCGAACTGGCCCTGTGGTGCGACCTGCGGGTCGCCGAGGAGGACGCCGTGTTCGGGGTGTACTGCCGCCGCTGGGGCGTGCCGCTGATCGACGGGGGCACGGTACGGCTGCCCCGGCTGATCGGCACCGGCCGGGCGATGGACATGATCCTGACCGGCCGCCCGGTCCCGGCCCGCGAGGCCCTCGCCATCGGCCTCGCCGACCGCCTCGTGCCCACCGGCGGGGCCCGCGCCGCGGCCGAGGAACTCGCGGCTGCCGTCGCCCGGTTCCCGCAGGCCTGCCTGCGCGGCGACCGCGCCTCCGTGCTGGAGCAGGAGGGGCTGGACGAGGAGACGGCGATGCGGGGCGAACTCCGGCACGGCATGGCCGTGTTGGCCGAGGGCTTCGAAGGGGCGGCACGGTTCGCCGGGGGCGCCGGACGGCACGGGTCCTACACGGACGTGTGAGGAACATCGTCCGGAGTGCACCCTGTCCGGGTGCGAACCGCCCTGCCGGATACGGCAGGATGAGCGTTCGCCCGCTCGCCGGTGACGCCGGGGGCGGCGCGTTCGCACATTCCGGACATCGAGCAGGTGACAACGTGACGACAACTCACTTCAGGACGGCCGCAGCGGTCTTGCGCCCCGGAGGTGACCGGTGAACCGCTCGCTGACCCTGGACGACCTCGTCCTCGCCGGCATCGCCCTGGGCGCCGGTCTCGTGCTCGCCTTCCTCTCCCGCACCCTGCTGCGCTGGCTCGCCAAGCACGCGAAGCGGACCAAGTGGAGCGGTGACGACGTCATCGTGGACGCGCTGCGTTCCGTGGTCCCCTGGGCGGCGATCGCGGGCGGCGCGGCGGCGGCCGCGGTGGCGCTGCCGCTGACCCGGACCGTGCAGCACCACGTCGACCAGTTCCTCCAGGTGTGGCTGATCCTCGTGGTGACCGTCTCGGCGGCCCGGGTGATCGCGGGTCTGGTCCGCTCGGTCACCCAGTCCCGCTCCGGCGTGGCGGGTTCGGCCACCATCTTCGTGAACATCACCCGGGTCCTGGTGCTCGCCATCGGCTTCCTGGTGATGCTGCAGACGCTCGGCGTCTCCATCGCGCCCCTGCTCACCGCCCTGGGCGTCGGCGGTCTCGCCGTCGCGCTGGCCCTGCAGGACACCCTCGCCAACCTCTTCGCGGGCATCCACATCCTCGCCTCCAAGACCGTGCAGCCGGGTGACTACATCCGGCTCAGCAGCGGCGAGGAGGGCTACGTGGTGGACATCAACTGGCGCCAGACGACGGTGCGGCAGCTCTCCAACAACCTGGTGGTGGTCCCCAACGGCCAGCTCGCCAAGTCCAACATGACCAACTTCACCCAGCCTGAACAGCAGTTGACGGTGCTGGTGCAGGTGGGCGTGAGCTACGACGCGGACCTCGACCAGGTCGAGCGGGTGACGGCGGAGGTGGTCACCGAGACCATGACCGAGATCACCGGCGCGGTCCCGGACCACGAACCCGCCATCCGCTTCCACACCTTCGGCGACTCCCGCATCGGCTTCACGGTGATCCTCGGCGTCGGCGAGTTCAGCGACCAGTACCGCGTCAAGCACGAGTTCATCAAGCGCCTCCACCGCCGCTACCGCGCGGAGGGCATCAGCATCCCGGCCCCGACCAGGACGGTGGCCCTGCAGCAGGGGTCGGTGGTGATACCGCAACAGCGCGCGGGGCAGGAGCTGCCACAGGGGTCACGGGGGCAGGACCTGCTGTAGGGGGG
>NZ_JAJSZC010000294.1:1522-7989 GCF_036815105.1 Streptomyces sp. IBSBF 3136 | reverse complement strand
GACATATATACGGGGGGGGGCGGGGCGCCTGAGCCCGCCGCCCCCGCCCGACTCCGGCCACCGACAAGGACCGACCATGTCAGCGACCACACCGAGCCCGGCCGTCCAGGCCTGGCGCGACCACGACACACGGGCCCGGGAGCTGCCGGGCATGTCCCTGGGCCGGGTCCCGCTCGGCGCGGACCCCGGCGACGCCGAACGGCTGTGGGCCATGGGCGCGCGGCGTGCCGAACTCGACGGCCCCGTCGACCTCGCCACGCCGGGGCCGGCCGCCGCCCGCGCGGCGATCGACCGGCTCAGCCTGGTCCGCGACCTGACGGCCCAGGCCGTCCTGGTCGACTGGGACCTGAACCTGCCCGCCGACCGGGCCGACCAGCTGTGGAAGGTGCTGTCCCACCTCCAGCCGCCGCGCACCCTGACCGGACCCACGAACGCCGACACCGCCCTGCACGCCTGGCGGACCCGCCACTACCTCTGCAAGCTCATCTGGCGGCGGGGACCGGGCTTTCTGCAGATCCGCGACCGCCGCTGGGGCGACCTGCGCCGGTTCACCGCCGACGACCCCCGCTACCCGGCCGCCATCGCCCGACTCGACCGCGGCGCCCACAGTGCGGACGTCCCCGCCGATATCCTGGAGGAACTCGCCTCCGAACACCTCGTGCTGCGAGCGGACGACCTCGCGTGGTGGCTGCCTTACCGCGTCACCCGCTGGCTCCAGGAAGCCATGGCCGTATAGACGGCGGTGCGGGGCCGGGCGGGGGCCGGCCGGCGAGGCGCCGAGGCGCCGGCCGGAGCCGCACGTGCTCGTGGCCCCGCCGGCGGGCGGGGCCACGAGCACTCAGGCGCCACGGGTGCCCGGAGAGCGGAGCGTCAGGCGGGAGGCAGCGTCCACTTCTGCGCGGCCGTCCCGTTGCAGGTGTAGATCTGGAGTTGGGTGCCTTGAGTCGTGGACGAGTTCGGATCGTCCAGGCACCGACCGGAGTTGGGGTTCTTCACGGAGCCGTCGGAACTCAACGTCCACTTCTGGGCGCCGGTGCCGTTGCAGGTGTACAGCTGGACGAGGGTGCCGTCGGTCGTGCCGCTGTTCGACACGTCGAGGCACTTGCCGAGGGTGCGCAGCGTGCCGTCGGTCGCGATCGTCCAGTCCTGGGCGTAGGTGCCGTTGCAACTCCACAGCCTGATCGCGGTGTGGTCGGCGGTGCCCGAGCCGGCGTCGTCGACGCACAGGGCGGAGTTCACGCCCGCCGTCACGGGACCCACCCGGGGCTTCGCCGGGGCGGACGTGTCCCCGGGATAGGACGGCGGGGCGGCGGAGGCGGCCGAGGCCCAGCCGGTGTTCGCGCCGGTGCCGAGCGTGAAGTTCAGCGTCCCCCCGGAGGTGATCGCGGTCGTGGGCGCGTAGGCGTTGTTCCACGCGGCCCCGTCGAAGGTCGCGGACTGGACGTAGGGCGCGTTGTCCGCGGCTCCGTCACCGTTGACCGTCAGCGTCCTGCCGGACGGCAGCGTGATCACGGCCTGGGAGAACAGCGGTGAGCCGAGGGCGAGGTCCGAGGTGCCCGGCGTCATGGGGTACATGCCCAGGGCCGACCACACGTACCAGGCGCTCATCTCGCCCAGGTCGTCATTGCCGTCGGCGAGTCCTGCCGGGGTGTTCGACCAGATCTGGTCCTCGATCGAGCGCACGGCCGCCTGGGTCTTGTACGGCTTGCCGATGTAGTCGTACTCCCAGGGCAGTTCGACGCTCGGCTCGTTGCCCACCCACGCGTAGCCGTTGGCCCCGGTGTAGCTGCGCAGCACGGTGTCGAGGTAGTCGCCCATCGCCTTGTCGCCGCCCTTGGCGGTGGCGAGCCCCGCCACGTCGAACGGCACCATGCCCGAGTAGATCCAGGAGTCCGCCTCCACCATGTCCGTCCCCGAGGTGGGGTCGAAACCGCCGGTCCAGGAGCCGTCGGCGTTGCGCGGCTGGACGAAACCGGATGCCGGGTCGAGCACGTTGCGCCAGTCCTGCGCGCGATGGGCGTACGTCTGCCGGCTGCGGGTGTCGCCGAGGGCGCCCGCGAAGGCGGAGAGGGCGAAGTCCGCCGTGTCGTACTCCAGTGTCGTGGCGACGGGGCCGTAGAAGTTGCAGCAGCCGTAGCTCCCGTCGTGCGGCTCGTAGCCCGGGCTGTCCAGGTAGTTCACCCCCGGCCGGTCGTTGTTGGCGGTGCTCGCCTGCTTCAGCAGTCCGGCGAGTGCCGTCGAGGTGTCGAAGTTCCGCGCGCCGAAGGCGTAGTAGTCGGCGAGGATCGCGGCCGCCGGGTCGCCGACCATGACGTAGGACTCGCCGTTGTACTCGGACCACTTGGGGAAGATCCCGGTCTGCACGTAGTCGTCGGTCATCGACTGGGCGGTGTCGGAAGCGACTTGGGGACTGACCAGCGCCTCGAGCTGGGCCTGGGAGCGGTAGATGTCCCAGCCGGAGTAGTTCGCGTAGGCGGCGCTGTGCCCGGCGTCGACCCTGTGTGTCCTGCCGTCGAAGCCGTAGTACTGGCCGTTGGTGTCGCTGATGACGTTCGGGTGGAGCAGCGAGTGGTAGAGCGCCGTGTAGAAGATGGTCTGCTGGTCCGCCGTGCCGCCGGCGATCCGCACCTTGCCGAGGGTGGTGTCCCAGGCCGCGTGGGCCGCGGTGCGGACGTCGGCGAAGTTCCACCCGGGGTTCTCGGCGGTCCGGTTGGCCACCGCGTCGGCCGCGGAGACGTAGGAGATGCCGACCTTGGCCTGCACGACCGGGTTGCCGCGGGTGTCGAAGGTGACGTGCGCGTTCGACGCGGCGGCCTGCGTCGCTGCGCCCGAGTCGCGCGCCGCCGCGCGGGAGGGGCGTTTCGGCATCGCTCCGTGCAGCCGGGGCTTGTTCGGCTGGTCGGCGTCGTGCCGGCCGGCCCGGACGGCGGTCGGCGGGCGGAGCGGCGTCGCGCCCGCGAGTGTGCTGCCGCTGGAGGAGAACGGCCGGTCGAAGACCATGTCGAAGTAGACGGTGTACGTGTTCCCGGCCCCGCAGAACCGCCCGCTGGTGACCTGACCGCGGACCTCCGTGTCGGAGACGACGTCGAACTGCGTGGAGGACGCGCCGTTCTGGCTGTGCGACAGCTTGAGCAGCAGGTTGGCCTGGGACGTCGAGGGGAACGTGAAGCGTGCCATGCCGCTGCGTGTGGTCGTGGTGAGTTCGGTGGTCACCTTGTTGCCGAGGGCCACCTTGTAGGACCCGGCCGTCGCGGATTCGTCGGCGTGCGAGAAGGAGGCCGTCGCCGCGTTGTCGACGGCGCCCACCGTGGGCAGCACGGGTATGTCACCGGCCGCGCCGCAGCCGGGTCCCGCGAGGTGGGTGAGGCTGAACCCCGTGATCGAGGAGTCCTTGTACTCGTAGCCGCCGCCGGGCGGCCGGGACGAGGTGTCGGGGCTCCACTGCACCATGCCGAAGGGCACGTCCGCGCCGGGGAAGTCGTTCGCGTCGTTCGAGGTGCCGATGAAGGGGTTGACCAAATCGGCCGGTGACGAGACGAGTCGGGGCGTACTCGTCGGTGCCGCCGCCCAGGCGGCGGGCGCGGGCAGGGCGTAGGCGCCCAGCAGGAGGGCGCCGACGGCGCTTTCCAGGGCCATGCGGACGCGGTGCGTGCGGGACGGACGTCTGCGCGCACCGGGCGGGTGCTCGCCGGCTGGAGTCGGGAACATGGTGGTCTGGCCTCCTGAGGTTCGGTCACGGGTGGTTGACAACGTTGTCTCAGGATTTACGTTCTCCATGAGGGCGTTGGGAGCCGCACCAGGTTGGAGTACTGCCGCAACGTAGTACTGAGGCATGTCCATGTCAACCACGACGACGTTCCGGCTCGGACGCGCGTACCAAAGGTGAATCGCCGCCGGCTGCCCGCCTCGCCGGACCACGGGCTGGCACGCTGCTCGCGGTGATCGGATCGCGTGCCGATCACGTCGTCGGGTGGATGGCGGGGGTGAGGGGATGACGTACGCGTCGGCCGTCGGCGGTTCGGCCGCCTCGGACACGGGTTCCGTGCCTGTGCGGAGCACGGACTCCGAGAAGCGACCGACGCCCCGGCACGTGGCGTGCGTGATGGACGGGAACGGCCGGTGGGCGGCGGCCCGTTCACTCCCGCGCACCGAAGGTCACCGTGCCGCGGAGAGCACGGTCATCGACGTGATCGAAGCGGCACGTTCGGCGGGCGTGGAGTGGCTGAGCCTGTACGCGTTCTCCACGGAGAACTGGCGCAGGCCCGACGGAGAAGTCGACTACCTGATGCGGCTGGTGCGCCGCGTGGTGCGCAAGCACGCCCCGCTGCTGCACGCGCGGGGCATCCGCTGCCGCTTCCTCGGTGTGACGGACCCGCGGATCCCCCCGGCCCTCACCCGGGACTTCACCGATCTGACGACCCTGACCGGCCGAAATCAGGGGATGACCCTGACCGTCGCGTTCGACCACGGCGGCCGTGGGGACATCGTCGCCGCGGCGCGATCGCTCATCCGCAGCGGTGTACCGGCCGAGGCCGTGACCGAGCGGAGCTTCGCCGCGCATCTGCCCTTCCCCGACACACCGGACGTCGACCTGGTCATCCGCACCTCGGGCGAACAGCGCATCTCCAACTTCATGCTCTGGCAGGTCGCCTACGCCGAATGGGTCTTCCCGCGCGTGCTGTGGCCCGACTTCCGTGCCCCGCACTTCCTGGAGTGCCTGCACACCTACCGGCAACGCCGGCGCCGCTTCGGCGGCGTGCTCCCGAAGCAGAACGGAGATTCGTGACCTTGAGCAACGCAGACGGTCGCCGTCCCAGCGGCCACGACGCCCGCGACGAACGTCCCTTAGGGACCGAGAGCGGTGCGCAGCGGCCTCCGCTGTTCGGCCCGGGTGCCCAGTTCGACCAGTTGTTCAACGATCCGCGGTGGGCGCTCGCCATGGTGCGGGCCACCGTGCTGGAGGCGGCGCACCCGCAGATCGGCGGGGCGCTGATCGACAACTCCACCTTCGTCGCCCCCCCCTGGCGGCGGCTGAGCAACACGTTCCTGAGCCTGCAACGCATGTTCGGCGCCGACGACCGCGTGCGCGCCCGGGAGGCGGCGCGGCTCAACCGCCTGCACGCACGGCTGAACGGACGGGACGCGCGGGACCGGCCCTACGACGCGATGGACCCCGGAGTGCGGGCCTGGGTGGTCGCGACGCTGTTCGAGAGCGCCGTCACCATGTGCCGGCTGAGTGGGCAGCCCATGCAGCCCGACGCGGTGGAGAGGCTGTACGGCGAATTCCAGGCGTACCTCGCGGCCCTGGGAGACGAGGGCGGTCATCTGCCGGCCACCCTGGGCGAGTTCTGGTCCTACTACGACCGCGTGGTCGAGGAGGAGCTGGAGAACACCGAGGCGATGCGCGTCATCCTCTACAGGCTCTTCGACCACCTCCCGGCTCCCCCGCTGCTGCACGGACTGCCCACGCTGTGGGCGGCGGGGCGGGCCGTCGCGGGACCGGCCCTCGGAGCGATCACGGTGGCCTCGCTGCCCGAGCCGTTCCGCCGCCGGGCCGGCCTGCCGGAACTCCCGGGCGCGCAGACCCTGATGCAGGGCGCCTACCTGGCCGTGAGCCTGGCACGTTTCCTGCCCGACGGCTGGATCAAGGCCCAGAACATCGCCGATCTGCTGGCCCTCTCCCCCGGCAGCGACGACCCGCGGGCCAGGACGATGGAGGCCCTGCGCGAGCAGATGCAGCGCGCCGGAGCCCTGCTCAGGCTCATCACCCCGCTCGCTCCGGAACCGGAGCCCGCAGCGCCGCCGGCGGCGGGACAGCGCGGCGCGGAGGAGTTCTTCCGCGAGGTGCTCGACCAGACGGGCGACGGATACCTCACCTGGCCCGACCTTGCCGCGATGGCCCGGGAGCTGTCCGGCCGCCTCGACCTGGACGAGCCCGAGGAGACGAGGCTCTACGACGCCTTCGCCGCTTGGTGGCGCGAGCTGCAGACGGCCCTCGACACCGACGGCGACGGCCGCGTCAGCGCCCGGGAGTACTCCGCGGCCGCACCGACGCTGGCCGGCCCCGCGCTGATCAGAGCCGCCGAAGTCCTCTTCGACGTCACCGACAAGGACGGCGACCAGCGCATCGACGCGGCCGAGTACCGCGCCCTGTTCCGCACCGCCTTCCACCGCGACACCACCACCGAGACGGCCGCGTACACGCGCGGTGCCTTCGTGCAGGACTTCCTGACCTTCATGTCGGGCCGCGGGCGGTCCACACCCTACGACCCGCTCTTCGCCGACGCCTGAGAACACGGGGCCGCCCGCCTCGCACCCGCCGGGGTGGCGGGCACCCGACGTTCCGGTCAGCCGCGAAGCCGACGGCGCCGCGGTGACCTGGCGACTCCCAAGCGACCGTTGACTTCGGCTGTCGGCTGTCGGCTGTCGGCTGTCGGCTGTCGGCTGTCGGCTGTCGGCTGTCGGCT
>NZ_JAJSZC010000294.1:0-1422 GCF_036815105.1 Streptomyces sp. IBSBF 3136 | reverse complement strand
GTCGGCAAAATGGTGCGCCCCGGGGCCTGCCCGGCGGCGTCTCCGTCCACCGCGCGTAGCCGCACCACGGTCAGGACGCGGCGGCGGCCGGCGGCCCGGCGGGGGCCCGCGCCACGGGGAGGTGGCGAAGGCACCGCCGGGCCGCCGTGTTTCCCGTGGGGGGACGGTGGGACTCCTACTGGCCGGTGACCTTCAGGAGCTTGTTGGGCGTGCCGCTGCCGACGCCGGTGAGCTTGTCGGCGGTCGCCGCGCCGGTGAGCGCCGAGGAGACCTGAGCCGGTGTGGCGTCCGGGTGCCCGGCGAGGTAGACCGCGGCGGCGCCCGTGACGTGGGGGGTGGCCATGGAGGTGCCGGATATCGTCTTGGTCGCCTCGTCGCTGTCGTTCCAGTCCGAGGTGATGTCCGAGCCCGGCGCGTACAGGTCGACCACGGAACCGAAGTTGGAGAAGTCGGACTGGGCGTCGCCGTCGGTGCTGGAGGCGACGGTGATGGCCTCGGGCACGCGGGCGGGTGAGCTGTCCTTGGCGTCGGCCGACTCGTTGCCGGCGGCGACGGCGAACGTGACGCCGGAGGCGATGGCCTTGCCGACGGCGGCGTCGAGGGCGGGATCGGTACCTCCGCCGAGGCTCATGTTGGCGACGGAGGGGCCCTTGTGGTTCTTGGTCACCCAGTCGATGCCCGCGACGACCTGCTCGGTGGTGCCGGAGCCCTTGTCGTCGAGGACTCGCACGGCGACGATCCTGGCCTTCTTGGCGACGCCGTGCGCCGTTCCGGCGATGGTGCCGGCGACGTGGGTGCCGTGACCGTTGCCGTCGTCGGCGGTGTCGTCGTTGTCGACCGCGTCGAAGCCGTAACTCGCGCGGCCGCCGAAGTCCTTGTGGCTGACGCGGACGCCGGTGTCGATGACGTAGGCCGTCACGCCCTCGCCGGCCTTGTCCGGGTAGGTGTACTTGTGGTCACCCGTCTTGTCGGTCTGATCGATGCGATCGAGGCCCCAGGAAGGCGGGTTGTCCTGGGTGGCGTCGATGTGGAACTTCTTGTTCTGCACCACCGTGGCGACCGCCGGGTCGGCGGCCAGCCGCTTGGCCTCGGTCTCGGTCAGGCTCGTCGCGGAGAAGCCGTCGACGGCGGATCCGTAGGTGCGGGCGAGCTTGCCGCCGTACTGGGTCGCCAGCTCCGACTTGCGCGACCGGGACGTGTCGTGGTCGAGCAGGACGATGTAGCTGCCGGCCACCGCGCCGCGGGCGTCCAGGCCGTAGACCGTGCCCTCCGCGGGGCGTTCCGCGTGGGCGACGGGCGAGACGACCACGGCGAGGCCCACGACGGCGGCGGCTGAGGCTGTCGCGGTCGCGAGCTTCGCCCTGCCGCTGCGCTTGTGATGCGACGTCAAGAGGGGTCTCCTCAGGGGATGTGGGGGGTGGG
>NZ_JAJSZC010000293.1:0-7994 GCF_036815105.1 Streptomyces sp. IBSBF 3136 | reverse complement strand
TACCCGGGGTGCCGGGGGCGGGTGTTTCCGTCGCGGAGGCGTCCGTGGGCTCCGGGGGCGCAGACAGGAGCAGGGCCGCTCGGCCGCCGTCCTGTTTGCGCAGGAGTCTGATCGCCTCGGCCGCCGAGGCCGGGGTCGACACGGCGATCGCGTCCGCCGCGGCGCCGAAGGCGGCGGCCAGGGCGACCTCGTGGCCGGGGGTCACCGTCAGCAGCTCGGCCGCCGGTCCGAGGACCCCGGTCAGCCGATCCCGGGCGCCGAGCAGTATCCCGGTGCCGTCCTTGCGGCGCAGGCCCAACGCGAGTGCCTCGTGGCGGGCCTGGGTCGCCGCACGCCGACGTTCGGCCGCGGTGACCGCCTCGCGGGCCTCGCTCAGCGCCGACTCGGCCTCGGCGAGCCGCCGCTTGGCCGTCTCGTGCCGCTCGGCCAGTTCCACGTCGCCGGCGTCGAGGCCGTCGACCTCGGCCTTCAGCGTCTCGTACTCCTCCTGGGCGCGGACCGCGCGCTCCTGTGCCTCGTCCCGGGCCGCCGCCAGCCGGTCGATCTCGGCCTGGGCGGACGCGGCGCGCGAGCGGGCCGCGTTGACCTGGCCGGAGAGGCGGGCCAGGCCCTCGCGGCGGTCGGCGATGGCGCGCGCGACGTCCTTCAGCCTGCGCTCCTCGACCGCGAGTTCGCGCTCCAGTTCGGCGCGGTGGTCGGCGGTGTCGTCTAGCGCCCGCTGGGCGGCCTCCAGAGCCGCTTCGAGCTCGGCCTCCTGCTCGCGGATGCGGGCGGCCTCGCGCTCCATGTCCTCAGGGTCGCGGCCGCGCCGCTCCTCGGGGGGCGCGGAGGTGGCGCTCTTGACGCGGGCGTCCGCCAGCGAGATGGTGCCGCGCACCCGTTCGGCCAGCTGGGACAGCTCGTACCAGGTCTGCTGGGCCCGTTGCAGGCGCGGGCTGAGCCGGCGCACCTCGTCCTCCAGCAGGGCCTCCCGCTGGAGCGCCTTGCGCAGCTCCTGCTCGGCGGCCTCCTTGCGCTCCTTCAGGGCCGCCTCGTCGGCGATCTCGGCCTTCAGTGCCTCACGCAGCCGTACGAGGTCGTCGGCGAGCAGCCGAAGCCGGGCGTCGCGCAGATCGGCCTGGATGACGGCGGCCCGGCGCGCCACCGCCGCCTGGCGGCCGAGCGGCTTGAGCTGGCGGCGCAGTTCGTCGGTGAGGTCCTGCACACGCGCGAGGTTGGCCTTCATCGCGTCCAGTTTCCTGAGCGCCTTCTCCTTGCGCTTGCGGTGCTTGAGGACACCGGCCGCCTCCTCGATGAAGGCGCGGCGGCCCATCGGGTCGGCGTGCAGGACGGAGTCGAGCTGGCCTTGACCGACGATGACGTGCATCTCGCGGCCGATGCCGGAGTCGGAGAGCAGTTCCTGGATGTCCAGCAGACGGCAGGTGTCGCCGTTGATCTGGTACTCGCTGCCGCCGTTGCGGAACATGATCCGCGTGATGGTGACCTCGGCGTACTCGATGGGCAGCGCCCCGTCGGAGTTGTCGATGGTCAGGGAGACCTCGGCGCGGCCGAGCGGCGGACGCCCGGTGGTGCCGGCGAAGATGACGTCCTCCATCTTGCCGCCGCGCAGCGACTTGGCGCCCTGTTCGCCCATGACCCAGCTGAGCGCGTCCACGACGTTGGACTTGCCCGAGCCGTTCGGTCCGACCACGCAGGTGATCCCCGGCTCGAACCGGAGCGTGGTCGCGGACGCGAACGACTTGAAGCCGCGGAGGGTCAGGGCCTTGAGGTGCACGGCGCTGGACTCTACCCGGCGCCGCTATCTCACTCCACGAACACTCGCAACCGCACGGTTTCGCCATTGAACGGACAGGGCACACCAGACGTTAAGACAGTGAAAGGATGCACGGGGGAAAGAAAGAAGGGACGCCGAAGCGTCCCTTGCAACTCTGACAACCGGGTTGCGATTGCCTGACACTGTGCGGTTGATACGGGCACCCCAACCGCTGCGTGTGCTGTTGTGGAGCGATGCAGCGATCAGGTGAGCGCAGGCTCCGCCTGGTGTGCGTCGATGCTCTCCATGATCCTGTCGTGAGAAGCGGCAGCCGTCAGCGCCTCGTTCTCCGCCTGGATGCGTCCGAGCTCGGATTCCAGGTCCTGTACGCGCTGCTGGAGCCGTCGCATCTCGGCGAGGAGTCGCGGGTCGGAGCCGCCGACGTAACCGAGAAGCGCCTTTGCCATGATGGATGGTCCTCCACAATGAGTGACCGACCGATGCGGTTTGGTCGTGAGGGATTCGCACCCGCGGTGCTTGGCACACTCGAGTGTTGCTCTGCCGTTCTTACATGCCAAACAGCTAAGGTGCGCGGGGCTTTCAGCGTCTCACCAAAAAGTTTGACGGTCAACACGATCACGCCCTGTATTGGCGGGCGAACCCGGCGCAGGCGGCCGGCGAGCGGCGGCGCTGCTGCTTCTGCGGGGCCCTCAGGGCGTGACGATCAGCTGTTCCAGCGGAGCCTGCCACGCCACGCCCTTCTTGGCAACCACCAGGTCATTTCTGCTTGAGGCACATGCCCCTGGCACCTTGCGGCCGACGGGCCTGCGGGGTTTTACAGAAACGGTTCAGCGGATGACGAAGCCGTCGTAGCCGCCGCGAGGTGTGTCCCAGATCTCCGTGACTCCGTCGACGCGTCCGGGCGTGTCGTCGCCCTGGAGCCAGTCGAGCAGTCCCTCGCAGCCGCGCCGCGCGCCCTCGGCGACCACCTGGACGCGGCCGTCGCCCAGATTGAGAGCAAAACCACTCAATCCGCCGATCTCCAGCGCCTTGGCCCGCGTGAACCAGCGGAAACCCACACCTTGGACGCGTCCGCGCACCCAGGCGACCAGTCGAACATCCTCGCTCATGGGTGCAACCTAACCGGCCGGTGTCGTCTGGGACACATCCCGCCTCGGCACGATGGGGTACCGTCCAAAACCAATGAATCTCATATGAAACTCGCTCGATCGAGTGAGTTCGGTTGGCCAGAAGGAGTCACCGCCGCGAGGGCACCGGTCGACCGCGCGACGAGGAAGAGGGCAAGGACATGGGACGCCACCGACGCTCCGACGCCGGCCGCGCCGCCAAGGGCCGCGCCACGGGGGTCACACGCGCGTACGACTCGGTCACGGACGGCGAGTACCTTCAGGACTCGACCGCGGGTGACCGACCCAGGGGCATCGCGCCGTACCTGAACCCGGAGGCGTACGCCGAGACGAACGCCGCGAGCACGGCCTACCTGTACGCGACCGGCGACGAGCCGGCGCTGTCCTCCGCCGGAAACGGGCCCACGCCGGACGACGGCCCCTCCTACGGGAACGGCTTCACGCCGGACGCGCCGGACGGTGACCGCTTCGCGGCGAACGACTTCGGGACGGCCGCCTTCGGGACGAACGACTTCGGAGCGAGCGGCTTCGCGCCCGACGGTGACCCCTCCGACTGGGGTCACTTCGCGTCGGACGGCGACCCCATTGACGGTCACGGGCGCCGGAAGAAGGCCGCGAGGCCGGTGCGCAGCAGCGTGCTCGGGATAACCGCCGCCGTGGCGCTGGCGGGTACGGCCGCGGTGGCCACCGGCATGGTGCCCGGCCTGCAGAACTACCAGCTCGGCGGCGCGACCCACACCACGGGCGGCGACCGGATACGAGCCGGGGCCTCCCCCAGCAACACGGCCGCCGAGCAGGGCGGCACCTCGGGCACGGCGGCCACGCCGACCGGCGGCTCGGCCACGAGCGGCGGCACCCGCCACCCGGCGGCACCGGCTGCGACCCCGACCCCGTCGGCCTCCGCCTCCAGGTCCGCCTCGGCATCCCCCTCCCCGACGAAGACGGCCACGAAGACGCCCACGAAGACGCCTACCGAGGCGCCGTCGAGGCCGGCCTCGAAGAAGCCGGCCCCGGCCGGCACGGCGGCCGCGCCCGCGCCCTCGCGCACGGCGAGCAAGGCGCCCACGGCGAGCACGCCACCGGTGACGGTCTCGCGCGAGAACGCCGCCGAGGCGGAGGTTCTGAAGCTCGTCAACGAGGAGCGGTCCAAGGTCGGGTGCAGCGCGCTGGCGGCGAACTCCTCGCTGTCCACGCTGGCCGGGACCTTCAGCGGCGACATGGCCGCACGGGACTTCTTCGACCACACCGACCCCGACGGGGCCAGCCCGTGGGACCGGGCGGCGAAGGCCGGCATAACCGATCTCGGCGGCGAGAACATAGCCCGCGGCCAGGCGGACGCGGCGGCCGTGATGGCCGCGTGGATGAACAGCCCCGGCCACCGCGCCAACATACTGAACTGCGACTTCAAGACCCTGGGAGTCGGCGTCCACTTCGGCGCGGGCGGCCCTTGGTGGACCCAGGACTTCGGCTACTGAGATTCCCGCAGGTCAGCGCCCTATGAGGTCTGCTGGGCCGCGGGCTACATTCGCCAGATGAACATCGAGGAGCCAGTGAGCTGCGCGTTCTGCATGGGAACCACCGACGTCGGCCTCTCCGGTGATGGCGTCACATTGGAGATCACGCGGGCGGGAGAACAGAGCACACAGTTCGTCTGGGCCCACCTGAGCTGCCTGGACGAGCGACTTCACAAGCAAATCACTCGGGGCCCATGGCTCGACGACTAGAAGCGTGCCCCTGCCGTGCCCGATCGAGCGCCTCCTGGGGAGCGGACGTGTAGAAGTGCCGTAGCGCATGCGCGTTGTTCGGTCTTCTTGGAGTGAGGGGTCAGATGGCAGCCACTTCGTCCCGGTCCGGCGGCGTGCTCGAGCGGCGGGCTGTCAATCGTGCCTTTCTGGCGCGTCAGTTGCTGCTGGAACGACGTGCGATGCCGGCGGAGGAGGCGCTCGAGCGCCTCGTGGGGCTTCAGGCGCAGGCGCCCATGCCGCCGTACTACGGGCTGTGGACCCGGCTGGCGGACTTTCGTCCCGCCGAGCTGGCGGGGCTGCTCACCGAACGGCGGGCCGTGCGCGTCGCGCTGATGCGGGGCACCGTCCATCTGGTCACCGCCGCCGACTGCCGCAGGCTTCGGCCGTGTCTCCAGCCGTTCCTGGAACGAAGCCTGCTCACCACCTTCGGCAAGGACCTGGACGGGCTGGACCCGGCCGAGGTCGCCGCGGCCGGCCGGGAGCTCCTGGAGCGGTCTCCGCTGGCCGTCGGCGACCTGGGCGCCGCCTTGCGGGCGAGCTGGCCCGACCGTCCCGCCGCCGTGCTCGCCAACGTCGTGCGCAGTCTGCTGCCGGTCGTCCAGGTACCGCCCCGCGGAGTGTGGGGCCGGAGCGGACGGACGACGTACGCCACGGCGGAGGACTGGCTCGGCGCCCCGCTGGATCCGGAGCCCGATGTCGACGCCCTGGTGCTGCGCTGTCTGGCGGCGTTCGGTCCGGCCACCGTCAAGGACGTCCAGGCGTGGTCGGGGCTCACCCGGCTGCGCGCGGTGACCGAGCGCCTTCGCCCGCGGCTGGTCCGCTTCCGTGACGAGGACGGGCGGGAGCTGTGGGACCTGCCCGGCGCGCCCCGTCCGGACGCCGGCACGCCCGCGCCGGTGCGCTACCTGGCCCCGTACGACAACGCGATCCTCTCCCACGCCGACCGCACCCGGATCATCAGCGACGAGCACCGCAGGGCCATCGCGACGAAGAACGGTGTGATCCCAGGGACCGTTCTGGTCGACGGGTTCGTCGCCGGGTCGTGGCGGGTCGACGGTGCGCGCGGGGCGACCGCCGTCGACGTCCAGCTGTTCCAGCCGATGAGCAGGCGCCGGCGCGCCGAACTGGAGGAGGAGGGGGAACGGCTCCTGCTCTTCGCGTCCGACGGCGTGGCGGGAGGTGAACTGCGCATCGCCGACGCCTGAGGGCGGTGCCGGCGCAGAGCCCCGCGCCGGCCCCCCGCCCCCGCCTCACGCCGCGGCGCGGCCCCGGGCGAAGGTGCGGGCCGTTTCGGTCACCCGGCGGCCGAGGTGTTCGGCGGTGGCGATGTCCGCCTTGTGCACGGCGTCCGGGCCCTCGTCGACGTTGGTCTGGGCGGCGGCGCCGGCGAAGACGCCGAGGCGGTTGAGGTCGTGCTCGGAGGCCTCGCTGCTGTTCCAGCCGGGGTGCAGGCCGAGGTTGATCCAGTGCATGCCGTGCTGCCCCGCGAGGATCTGGAAGAACTGCAGGGTGTGCAGCTTGTCGCCGCTCTTGGAGCCGGAGTTGGTGAAGCCGGCGGCCAGCTTGTCCTTCCAGTCCTGGCCGAACCAGCGCTTGGAGGACGCCTCGGCGAAGACGTGGAAGGCGCCGGAGGCGGTGCCCATGTAGGTGGGCGAGCCGAAGACGATCGCGTCGGAGCGGTCGAGCGTCGCCCACTGCTCGTCGGTGATCTCGTCGACGTTGATCAGGTGCACCTCCGCACCGGCCTCGGCGGCGCCGGCGCGCACGGCCTCGGCGAGCACGGCGGTGTGGCCGTAACCGGAGTGGTAGGCGATGGACACGACAGGGGTGGTCACGATGGGGCTCCTCGAACGCACGGAGACGGAAGGTGGCACAGGCGCGGCCCGGACGGGCAGCTCAAAAGCGCTAACCAAAGAAAAGCACTAACTTCTAGTTAGTGCAAGCTGTCGGTCAGCGCTGCGCTCGCGTATGCTTGTGTCATGAGCGGCATCACCCAGGAGCAGGAAGACGACCTCGCGTACAACGTGTTCGCGAAGGCCTGCCCGTCGCGCGGCACACTGGAGCACGTCACGGGCCGCTGGGGCGGGCTGACGCTCGGCGCGCTGTACGAGGGCTCGCTGCGCTTCAACGAGCTGCGCCGCAGGGTCGACGGCGTGAGCGAGAAGATGCTGTCGCAGACGCTGCACGCGCTGGAGCGCGACGGCCTGGTGCACCGCGAGGCGCAGCCGACCAACCCGCCCCGCGTCGACTACGACCTGACCCCCCTGGGCCACCAGGTCGCCGAGCGGCTGCTCGCCCTCATCCACTGCGTGGAGGGCTCGATGGACGACGTGCTCGCGGCCCGCGTCCGTTACGACGAGACGCGCGGCGGCCTCTGACACTTCGGGCAGAAGTAGCTCGACCGGTTCATCCAGGGCCGGCGCCGCATCGGCGTACCGCACCGCTTGCAGGGCAGACCCTCACGCCCGTACGCGTCCAGGGACCGGTCGAAGTAGCCCGACTCCCCGTTGACGTTGACGTACAGGCTGTCGAAGCTGGTGCCGCCGACGGCCAGCGCCGCGTTCATCACGTCCCGGACATGACCTAGCAGTCCGGCCGTGACCGGGCGGGTGAGGTTCGCTGTCGGGCGTTCGTAGTGGATGCGGGCGCGCCACAGCGCCTCGTCCGCGTAGATGTTGCCGACCCCGCTGATCAGCGACTGGTCGAGCAGGGCCCGCTTGACGGTGGTCCGCTTGCGGCGCAGCGCAACGGCGAACGCCTCGTCGTCGAACAGCGGGTCCAGGGGGTCGCGGGCGATGTGCGCGATGACGTCGGGCAGGCCCTCGGGGGTGTTGTCGTGCAGCGACAGACCGCCGAAGGTGCGCTGGTCCACGAAGCGCAGCTCGGTGCCGAGGCCGTCGGCGAACCGGACCCGGATGCGCAGATGCTTCTCGTCCGGTGCCTCGTGCCGCTGCACCAGCAGCTGGCCGCTCATGCCGAGGTGGGCCAGGACGGACTGGTTGGTCTCCTCCAGCGGCAGCCACAGGTACTTGCCGCGGCGGCTGGGCGTGCCGATGTGGTGGCCCTTGAGGCGGTGGGCGAAGTCGTCGGCGCCCGCGACGTGCCGGCGCACGGCGCGCGGGTGCAGCACCTCGACGTCAGCGACCGTGCGGTGGGCGACCCACCGCTCCAGGCCGCGCCGGACGACCTCGACCTCGGGCAACTCAGGCATCGACAACCCCCGTACGGACCGGTGGGACGAGCCGAGGGGGGGGGGGGGGGGGGGGGGGGGGGGGGGGGGGGGGGGGGGGGGGGGGGGGGGGGGGGGGGGGGGGGGGGGGGGGGGGGGGGGGGGGGGGGGGGGGGGGG
>NZ_JAJSZC010000292.1:0-8051 GCF_036815105.1 Streptomyces sp. IBSBF 3136 | reverse complement strand
CGCCCGACCCCGGTCCGGTCTCCCCGTCCGGCGGCGGAGGGGCCGCCCGGACCGGGGTCGGGCGTGGGGCGGCCGGCCGGGGTGCGAGGGGCGAACACGGAGGGCTCGTCGTCGAACTCGGCGCCCGTGGGCGGCGTGGGCTGCGGCTGCTCGGACGCGCCGGGACGACCGGGGACCGGGGCGCGGCGCGCTTCCGTGCTCAATGCACCCCCCGTTTCCTCGTGCCCGGGCCGTTTCCTCGTACGCGGGCCGTTCCAGCAGCGGCCGCGCCCGGGGTGAAGAGTCCGTCCGGGCACGCATACCCGTACGGCTGGACCGGCATCCCGGTTCAGGTGAGGCGGCCGGGGGCGTCCCGCCGTACGTGCGCGTCACTCTACGGGTTGTCCGAGAGAGCGCGAGCACCAGTCCGCACCCCGGGGGCATCTGCCCGGAACGTCCCCCTACCCTGCGGTAATCCTGTCTGGCAGGCTTCCGTCATGACTGCGCGCGCCGCCGACCGGGCCCGTTACGACCGGGCCACAGCCCATCTCGACGCCCCTCTCGCGATCGTGGACCTGGACGCCTTCGACGCCAACGCGGACGACCTCGTCCGCCGCGCCGCGGGCAAGCCCGTCCGGGTCGCCAGCAAGTCGGTCCGCTGCCGGGCCCTGTTGGAACGCGTCCTGTCCAGGGACGGGTTCCAGGGCATCATGTCGTTCACCCTCGCCGAGTCGCTGTGGCTGGCGCGCTCCGGGTTCGAGGACGTCCTGCTGGCCTATCCCTCCGCCGACCGGTCCGGTTTCGCGGAGCTGGCCGCCGACCCCAAACTCGCCGGCGCCGTCACCGTGATGGTCGACGACGTCGCGCACCTGGACCTGATCGACGCGGCCCGCGACGGCGGGCGCGAAGAGGTGCGGGTCTGCCTGGAGCTGGACACCTCGCTGAAGCTGCTGGGCGGCCGGGTGCGGGTCGGGGCGCGCCGCTCGCCACTGCACTCCCCCGCCCAACTCGCCGAGCTGGCCCGGGCGGTGGGACGGCGGCCGGGGTTCCGGCTGGTGGGGATCATGGCGTACGAGGGGCATGTCGCCGGGGTCGGGGACTCGGTGGCCGGGCGGCCGCTGCGGTCGCGGGCCGTCCGGCTGATGCAGGCCGCCGCCCGGCGCGAGCTGGCCGAGCGGCGGGCCGCCGTGGTGCGGGCCGTCCGGGCGGTGGCGCCGGACCTGGAGTTCGTCAACGGCGGTGGCACGGGCAGTGTGCAGCACACCGCCGCCGAGGACGCGGTCACGGAGATAGCGGCCGGTTCGGGGCTGTACGTGCCTCGTCTCTTCGACAACTACACGTCGTTCAACGGCCGTCCGGCCGCGCTGTTCGCCCAGCCCGTCGTACGGCGGCCGGGCGTGGGTGTGGTGACCGTGCTCGGCGGCGGCTACCCGGCCTCCGGCGCGCCGGGACCCGACCGGCTGCCGGTGCCGTACCTGCCCGAGGGGCTGAAGTACGACCCGCAGGAGGGTCCCGGTGAGGTGCAGACGCCGTTGCTCGGCGCCCCCGCCGACGACCTGCTGATCGGTGACAAGGTGTGGTTCCGGCACGCCAAGGCGGGCGAGCTGTGCGAGCGGTTCGACACGCTGCACCTGATCGAGGGGGACGCGGTGACGGCGACCGCGCCCACCTACCGGGGCGAGGGGCGGACCTTCCTCTGAGCGCGGGCCGCCGGGCTCAGTACACGGTGTCCGGCTGGTCCGGCACCACCGAGCCGTCCGGGCGTCGCAGCGGTCCCGGCACGCCGTCGGAGGAAGTGCGGGCGGTGGTCGCGCACGGGTACGGCCGCGGCCGGCGCGGCAGCGGGTCGATGAACATCGGCTCGATCAGCCAGCGGCCGTCGGCGTCGTCGTACGCCCGGCACATCAGCTCCGGCTTGTTGCGGTTGATCACGAGGTGGGCGCCGGTGACGTCGGCGACGAAGGTCACGTCGGTGTCGGCGTCGCCGGCCGCGACCGCCGGCCGGTGCCGCGGGGGCTGCCGCCGCCAGGCGTCGGCGCCGTGGACGCCGTACACCTCCTGGTTGATCCAGCAGCGTTTGCCGTCGATGTAGGGGATGACCGCGCCGCGGGACGCCGGGGCGCCGCCGCAGCCCTCGGTGCGCGTGGTGATGCGGCCCCGGCCGTCGAGGACCGGGCGGATGGCGATGGTGTGGGCGGCGTCGACGCCGACGGCCCGGGACCAGACCTCGGTGACGGGTTCGGCGCCCGCCGAGACGACGTAGACCCGGAAGCCGGCCCGGTGGAGCGTGCGGATCAGGTCGCGCTGCTGGTCGTAGTAGCGGACGTAGGCGGGGACGGTCCGGGTGCCGAGGGTGCGGGTGGCGCCGACGGGTGCGGCGAGCGCCTCGCGGCGGGCGGCCGTGGCGTAGGAGGCGAGTTCGGCGGGGGTGCGGCCGGCGAAGAGCTGCGGGACCCAGGCGTACTGCGGGACGGTGCGCCGGTGGTTCCAGGACCCGGCGAAGGCGGGCGCGCCGCTGGTGGTGGTGCCGTTCTCGCGGACGCTCACGATCTCGTCGGTGCAGCGGGGCGCGGTGGAGGTGCGCAGGGGTGCGCCCGCGCCGGTGCCGCACGCGGCCGTGAGGGCCCGGTCGGCGGCACCGGTCAGCCAGGCGCTGGTGTCCTTCCAGCGCGCGGGCCTCGGCAGCCGGTCGTGGCGCAGGGCCCAGGAGAGGGTGGCGTCGGTGACGTCGTTCTTGGTGACCGTGTTGTCCCAGTCGAAGACGGCGACCGCGCCCGTGTGCCCGGAGCAGGTGCCGCGGGCGTCGATCACCCGCTGGAGGCGGGCGCGGTGGTCGCCGTGCCACCGGCCGCCGAGCCGGGGGCAGTCGGGTGCGGCCGCCGGTGCGGTGGGCGCGGCGGTCAGGACGGCGGCCGCTGCCAGGATCCACGCGAGATGCTGTCGCATATCACGGGGACCGTACACCTTTGTCCCTACAGGGGGGTGACGTACGCGCCCGAGATCCCGCCGTCGACCAGGAAGTCGGTGGCGTTGACGAAGGAGGAGTCGTCGCTGGCGAGGAAGGCCACGGCGGCGGCGATCTCCTCCGCCTCGGCGAACCGGCCGGCCGGGATGTGCACGAGCCGGCGGGCGGCCCGCTCCGGGTCCTTGGCGAACAGTTCCCGCAGCAGCGGGGTGTCGACCGGTCCGGGGCACAGGGCGTTGACCCGGATGCCCTCGCGGGCGAACTGCACGCCCAGCTCGCGGGACATGGCGAGGACCCCGCCCTTGGAGGCGGTGTAGGAGATCTGCGAGGTGGCCGCGCCCATCCGGGCCACGAAGGAAGCCGTGTTGATGATGGAGCCCTTGCCCTGGCGGCGCATGTAGGGGATGGCGGCCTTGCAGCACAGGTAGACGGAGGTGAGGTTGACCTCCTGGACGCGCTTCCACGCCTCCAGGCCGGTCTCCAGGATGGAGTCGTCGTCGGGCGGTGAGATGCCGGCGTTGTTGAAGGCGATGTCGACGCTGCCGTAGGTGTCGTACGCCGTCCGGAACAGCGCCTCGACCTGCTCGGGGTCGGTGACGTCGACCTGGACGAAGAGTCCGCCGACCGCGTCGGCGGCGGCCTTCCCGGCGGTGGTGTCGATGTCGCCGCAGACCACATGGGCGCCCTCGGCGGCGAGGCGGCGGGCGGTGGCGAGGCCGATGCCGCTGCCGGCTCCGGTGACGACGGCGGTACGGCCGGTCAGACGGCGGCAGACGTGGGATTCGGTCACTGTGCGGGGCCCTCCGTGCTGATGAAGACGTTCTTGGTTCCGGTGAAGGCGGTCAGGGCGTCGGGGCCCAGCTCGCGGCCGAGGCCGGACTGCTTGAAGCCCCCGAACGGGGTCCAGTAACGGACGCTCGAGTGGGAGTTGACGGACAGGTTGCCCGCGCGGACGGCCTGGGAGACGCGCAGGGCGCGGCCGACGTCCCGGGTCCAGACGGAGCCGGACAGGCCGTAGGGGGTGTCATCGGCGAGGCGGACCGCGTCCGCCTCGTCGGTGAACGGGAGCAGGACGGCGACGGGGCCGAAGATCTCCTCGCGGGCCGCCCGGCCGTCGTGCCGCTCCCCGGTGAGGACGGTGGGCGGGAACCAGAAGCCGGGCCCCTCGGGGGCGCTGCCGCGCAGCGCGGGCGCGTCCTCGGGGACGTAGGACCGTACCCGGTCGAGCTGCTGACGGGAGATCAGCGGGCCCATCTGCGTCCTGGCGTCGGCGGGGTCGCCCACGACCACGGCGGCGAGCGCCTCGGCGAGGATGTCGCGGGCCTCCTCGTACACCGTCTCCTGGACCAGGACGCGGGTGCGGGCGCAGCAGTCCTGGCCGGCGTTGTCCAGGAAGGAGAAGGGGTCGAGCGCGGCCTTGAGATCCGCGTCGGCGAAGACGACGTTGGGGCTCTTGCCGCCGAGTTCCAGGGTGACCGGCTTGACCAGGCGGGCGCAGCGCTCCATGATCTCGCGGCCGGTGCGGGTGGAGCCGGTGAACACGATCTTGGCGACGCCGGGGTGGTCGGTCAGGGCGCGGCCCGCGATGCGGCCGTGGCCGGGCAGCACCTGGAAGAGGTGTTCGGGCAGGCCCGCCTCCAGGGCGAGTTCCGCCAGCCGCAGGGCGGTGAGCGGGGTGGTCTCGGCGGGCTTGAGGACGACGGCGTTGCCCGCGGCGAGGGCCGGGAAGGCGCCCCAGGCGGCGATGGGCATGGGGAAGTTCCAGGGGGCGATCACGCCGACGACACCGAGGGGTTCGTGGAAGGTGACGTTCCAGCCGCCGGGGACCGGGATCTGCCGGCCGAGGAGGCGTTCGGCGCCGCCGGCCGCGTACAGCAGCAGGTCGCGGGCGTTGCCGGCCTCCCAGCGTGCGTTGCCGATCGTGTGGCCGGCCTCGCGCACCTCCAGGCCGGCCAGTTCCTCGACGTGCGCGTCCACCACGTCGGCGTAGCGGCGCAGCAGGCGGGCGCGGTCGGCGGGCGCGAGGGCGGCCCAGGCGGGCTGGGCGCGCGCGGCGCGGACGACGGCGGCGTCCACGTCGGCGGCGTCGGCGGCGGGGACGGTGGCGACGACCTTCTCGGTGGCGGGGTCGAGGACCGTCAGCTCGTGCGGGTCTGACGGCTCGGACGGTTCGGGCACGGGTCGGCCTTTCACAGACGTTCGAAGGAGCGGCGCAGTTCCCAGTCGGTGACCGCTGCGTCGAAGGCCTCCACTTCGACGCGTGCCATGTTGCGGTAGTGGGCGACGACCTCCTCGCCGAAGGCCGCCTTGGCGATCGGGCTGGTCTCCCAGAGTTCGGCGGCCTCGCGCAGGGTGGTCGGGACGTGGGCGAGGTCGGCGGCGTAGGCGTTGCCGGTGCAGGGCTCGGGCAGTTCGAGTTTCCGCTCGATGCCGTACAGGCCGGCGGCGACGAGTCCGGCGACGGCGAGATAGGGGTTGACGTCGCCGCCGGGGAGGCGGTTCTCGAAGCGCAGGGAGCGGCCGTGGCCGACGACGCGCAGGGCGCAGGTGCGGTTGTCGGGGCCCCAGGCGACGGCGGTGGGGGCGAAGGAGCCCGGCTGGAACCGCTTGTAGGAGTTGATGTTGGGGGCGTACAGGAGCGAGAAGTCGCGCAGGGCGGCGAGTTGCCCGGCGAGGAAGTGGCGCATGACCTCGGACATGCCGCCGTCCCCGTCACCGGCCATGGCGTTGGCGCCGTCCGCGTCGGTGAGCGAGAGGTGGATGTGGCAGGAGTTGCCCTCGCGTTCGTTGAACTTGGCCATGAAGGTCAGGGAGACGCCCTCCTGCGCGGCGATCTCCTTGGCACCGGTCTTGTAGAGGGCGTGCTGGTCGCAGGTGACGAGGGCCTCGTCGTAGCGGAAGGCGATCTCGTGCTGGCCGGGGTTGCACTCGCCCTTGGCCGACTCGACGGTGAGGCCGGCGCCGGCCATGTCGTTGCGCAGGCGGCGCAGCAGGGGCTCGATACGGCCGGTACCGAGCACGGAGTAGTCGATGTTGTACCGGTTGACCGGGGTCAGGTCCCGGTAGCCGGCGTCCCACGCCTGCTCGTAGCTGTCCTTGAAGACGATGAACTCCAGCTCGGTGCCGACCTGGGCGGTGTAGCCGAGTTCGGCGAGGCGGTCGAGCTGGCGGCGCAGGATCTGGCGCGGGGCGGCGACCACCGGGGAGCCGTCGTGCCAGGCGAGGTCGGCGACGAGCAGGGCGGTGCCGGGGTGCCAGGGGACGCGGCGCAGGGTGGACGGGTCGGGGTGCATGGCGAAGTCGCCGTAGCCGCGGTCCCAGGAGGACATCGCGTAACCGTCGACGGTGTTCATCTCCGTGTCGACGGCGAGGAGGTAGTTGCAGCCCTCGGTGCCGTGCGCGAGCACCTCGTCGAGGAAGAACCGGGCGGCGAACCGCTTGCCCTGGAGCCGTCCCTGCATGTCGGGGAAGGCCAGGACGACGGTGTCGATCTCACCGCCGGCGACGAGGGCCCGCAGCTCCTCGACGCTCAGCGGGGGTGTGCGGTCTGCCACGGCAGAGCCTCCTTGGGCTTCTTCGCGTGTTGCGGCGGGGCCGGGAGCCATAAGGTATGGCCACGAACCATTGCCTGGGAAGGGGGCACGGCCGGATGCCGCGGGAGACGGATGCGCGGGGGGTGCGGGCGCCGGGTGCCGTCGACCGGCTCGCCCCGGTGCTGCGGCCGGTGCGGGCGGGCAACGGCTTCGAGGAGGCGCTGGAACAGCTCCTCCAGGTGGTGCGCCTCGGCCTGGTGCCGGGCGGCGAGCGGCTGCCGGCCGAGCGGGAGCTGGCCGAACGGCTCGGGATCAGCCGGGTGACGCTGCGCGAGGTGCTGAGGGTGCTCCAGGACCAGGGCCTGGTCGAGGCGAGGCGCGGACGGTACGGCGGAACGTTCGTGCTGCCCCGCGCGGACGCGGGCGGCGAGGACGAACTGCGGCGCCGGATCGCCGAGGTCGACATCGAGGACGTGCTGCGCTTCCGCGAGGTGCTGGAGGTCGGGGCGGCCGGACTGTGCGCGGCGCACGGGCTGACGGCGGAGCGGGGCGCGCGGTTGCGGGCGGCCCTGGAGCGCACCCGCGAGGCGCCGCTCGCGGACTACCGGCGGCTGGACACGCTGCTGCACCTGACGCTGGCCGAGCTGTGCGGTTCCCCGTCGCTCGCCGCGCAGTACGCGGCGGTCCGGGCGACCGTCAACGACCTGCTGGACTGCATCCCACTGCTGGTGCGCAACCTGGAACACTCGCAGCGCCAGCACACCGCCCTGGTGGAGGCGGTGCTCGCGGGGGACGCGGACGGCGCGCGTGAGGCCATGCGGGAGCACTGCGGGGGGACCGCGGCGCTGCTGCGGGGGTTCCTGGCGTGAGGCCGCCCCGCCGCGGTGGGGCAGAGGTATGTGGGTGGACCTTTGGACTTGGAGGGGCCGCGTGGGCGTACGACCGCTGATCGGTGTCAGCACCTACCTGGAGACCGGTGCGCGCTGGGGCGTGTGGGAGCTGGAGGCGGCGCTGCTGCCGGCCGCGTATCCCCGGCTGGTGCAGCGGGCCGGGGGGCTCGCGGCGATGCTGCCGCCGGACGCGCCGGAGCACGCGGCGGCCGCGGTGGCCCGGCTCGACGGGCTGGTGATCGCCGGCGGGCCGGACGTCGACCCCGGTCGGTACGGCGCCGAGCGGTCGCCCCGCACGGGGCCGCCCGCCCCTGAGCGGGACGCCTGGGAACTGGCCCTGATCGACGCCGCCCTGGCCGCGCGCGTGCCGCTGCTCGGGATCTGCCGGGGCATGCAGCTGCTGAACGTGGCGCTCGGCGGCACGCTGGTGCAGCATCTCGACGGGCACGCCGAGTTGGTCGGCGTGTTCGGCGGGCATCCGGTGAAGCCGGTGCCGGGCACGCTGTACGCCGGGATCGTCCCGGAGGAGCTGATGGTGCCGACGTACCACCATCAGGCGGTTCGGCGGCTCGGTGAACGGCTGGTGCCGTCCGCCCACGCGGCCGACGGGACGGTGGAGGCGGTCGAGCTGCCGGCGGCGGAGGGGTGGGTGCTGGGGGTGCAGTGGCATCCGGAGATGGGGGA
>NZ_JAJSZC010000291.1:0-15787 GCF_036815105.1 Streptomyces sp. IBSBF 3136 | reverse complement strand
GGCGGGTACGGGACGGACGCCGGGCGCGGAGCCGGGCGCCGAGGCGGGGGGCGCCGCCGGGCACCCGCGCGTGGCACCCGCGGCAGGCGGCCCCACCGGGGCGACCCACCATGCGTACGGCGCGCCGGGCTGGGGCGCGGGGGCCCAGGAGCACCGGCGCCGGGACCGGCCCGCGGTGCCCGGCCAGGCCGGGGCGCCGGGCATCGAGCGGCGGGACGGCGGCGCGGCAGCGCAGGAGGACGGCCCCGGCGGCGCGCTCCCGGCACCCGGCGTACCCGCGCGGGGCGGCGACACCCACGCGGGGCACTACGGGATCGGCGGCCCCACCGGCCTGGCCGGGAGCGCGTACACCGGTACGGCGGCCCACGGCCCGGTGCCGGACGACGCGGCACCCGGAGCGGAGGCGGCGAGCGGCACACCGGCGGCGCGCGGGACCGAAGCGCCGCGCGGCGGGCGCAAGGACACTCCCCCGCACGGCACCGACCTGCCCGAGGGCGGCCGACGCCGGGGCGGCATCGGCGCCTGGGCGCGCCGGCTGGCCGGCGGGCGCGGCGAGCAGCAGGCGGCCGAGCCCGAGGCGTACGGCGCCCCGGAGGCGGCGGTGGCCGCCGTCCCCGCGGGCGACGTCCCGCACGCGCCGGAGACCTGGCCGGACCCGGCCGCGCTGCTGCTGACGGCGCTGGGCCCCGGCCCTCGGCTGTGGGAGCGGGGGCCCGGTCACCCGGAGGCCCTGACCGTGCGGCTCGGCACGGCCGACCGGGGCGCCCCGGACGGCTCGGGGGTACTGCCCGCCGTGCCGGTGACCGCCGCGCTGCGCGAGGCGGGCGCGCTGGGCCTGGCCGGTCCGCGCCCCCGGCTCGCCGGGCTGGCCCGGGCGGTGCTCGCCCAGCTCGCCGCGCTGCACTCCCCCGACCTGCTGGAGATCGTGCTGATCAGCGCGGACCGGGCGCGCCCGGTCGAGGAGCGGGCCGCCGAGTGGTCCTGGCTCGGCTGGCTCCCGCACGTCCGCCCGGGCCACGGCCAGGACTGCCGGCTGCTGCTGGCGCACGACCGGGAACAGGCGGCGGCCCGCACCGAGGAGCTGCTGCGCCGGGTCGAGGAGTACGCGGCGACCGGCATGGGGACCGCCCAGCCCGCTCCGGCACGGCAGGCCCTGGCGAGCGGCGGCACCACGGCCCCGGATCCCACCGCACCCGGCACCCCCGCCTTCGGCACCCCGGCCCCGGCTCAGGCACCGGACACACCGGCCGCTTTCGGCTCCGCGCACCGGACCGCGCCCGGCCGCCGTCCCTCCTGGGCCAGGGAGGACGCCGGCCCGGAGGGAAGCGGCGGTTTCCCGGGCCCGTACACGGTCGTCGTCGTGGACGGGGACCCCGGTGGGGCCTCCCTGCAGGAGAGCCTGGCGCGGCTGGCCGTGGCCGGGCCCCGGGCCGGGATCCACGTCCTGTGCCTCGCCGAGACGGCGGCCGCCACCCCCGCCTCGCCCGTGACGCGGACGTACGAGGAGGCCTGCGCGCTCACGCCCACCTTCCGGCACTGCGGGGCCGTGGCCCTGCTCAGCGGGGATGTCGCGGGCGCGCTGCACCTGATGCGGGTCGCGCCCACCGGGCCCGTGGAGCCGGGGGCGCCGGCGACCGTCGACGCCGTCTCCGCCGCCTGGGCGGAGCGGTTCGCGCGGGCCCTGGCGCCGCTGCGGCCGGACGGCCCGGTCGGTGAGCGGCACGCGCGCGTGGCCGTGCCGTTGCCGCAGTCGGCGCGGCTGCTGGACGAGCTGGGTCTGGCCCGGGCCACCCCGGCCTCGCTGATGGCGCGCTGGGCGGACGCGGCCGACGACACGGAGTCGCTCGGCGGCCGGGCCCGGGCGGTGCTCGGGGCCGGACCGCGCGGCCCGCTCACCGCCGACCTGGTCGCCGAGGGGCCGCATCTGCTGATCGAGGGGCCGGCCGGCAGTGGCCGCACCGAGCTGCTGCGGGCCGTGGTCGCCTCGCTGGCCGCCGCCGAGCGGCCCGACCGGCTGGGCATGGTGCTGATCGACGGCCGCGACGGCGTCGGCACGGGCGCCGGGCGAGGCGAGGGGCTGCGCGTCTGCACGGACATACCCCATGTGACGACCCATCTCATCGCCAACGACCCGGTGCGGATGCGGGAGTTCGCGCAGTCGCTGAGCGCCGAGCTGAAGCGGCGCGCGGAGTTGCTCGGCCGGACGGACTTCACCCAGTGGCACGCGGGGCGTGAGGTGTCGGGCCGGATCGTCGCGCAGCGTACGCCGGGCGGACGGGCGGCCGCCGCCACGGCCCCGGCGGGCGCGGGCGCCGGGGACATAGAGTCGCCGACCAGCTCCACGCTGCGGCTGCGGCCCGGCGCCGCCGCGCGGCAGCGCACCGAGGCGGCACCGCCGCTGCCCCGGCTGGTGGTGGTCGTGGACGACCTGGACGCGCTGGTCTCCCCGGCGCTGGGCTCCCCGGGCCGGCCCGCCGCGGGGTCGGTGCTGCGGGCCCTGGAGGCGGTGGCCAGGGAGGGCGAGCGGCTCGGCGTGCACCTGGTGGCCGCGGCCGGCACGGGCGGCCGTACGGCGGAGACGGAACCGGCCCGCCGGGCCGATCTGCGCATAGCCCTGGAGGCGCCGTCGGCGGGACCGGACGAACCGGCGCCCGGGCGGGGCCGGCTGACCTACGCGGACGGCCGGGCCGTCGGCTTCCAGGGCGGCCGGGTGACGGGCCGTATCCCGCGGACCGCGACCCAGCGGCCCACGGTCGTGCCGCTGGAGTGGCAGCGCATGGGCGATCCGCCCACCCGCCGCCCGGTCCGCGAACTCGGCAACGGTCCGACCGACCTGGCACTGCTGGCGAGCGCGGTGGAGCGCGCGGCCCGGGAGGTCGCGGCGGCGGAGGTGCCCTCCCTCCTCTGACCGCCCCGCCCCGGGTACGCACCCTCCTTTGATCACGAGCCGGTCACGATGGGCCGCTGGACGGCACAGGCGCTCTTGCCGCTGCCGCACGCCCCGGCGTAGACCGGAGCGCACGGGACAGAGTTCTGACGTTCAACGGAGAACGACGAACGGGGAAGTGATGCGGAGCAACACCATCCGGACACACAGGGCCGTCACCACACTCGCCGCGGTCCTCGCGGGAGCCCTCGCCCTCGGCGCCTGCTCCGGCGGCGACGACAAGAAGGACAGCGGCGGCGCGAGCGGCGGCGCCACCGAGAGCGGATCCGGTGTCAGCCTGCCGAAGCTGAACGGCGTGAACCTGGAGGTCGCGGCCGTCTGGACCGGCACCGAACAGGCCAACTTCAAGAAAGTCCTCGCGGAGTTCGAGAAGCGCACGGGCGCGAAGGTCACCTTCGTGGCCGCCCAGGACCCGATCATCAACTTCCTCGGCTCGAAGATCGCCGGTGGTCAGCCGCCGGACGTCGCCATGCTGCCGCAGCCGGGCGCGATCAAGCAGGCCGTGGACAAGAAGTGGGCCAAGCCCCTCGGCCCGAAAGCCCTCAAGGAGCTGGCGAAGAACTACTCGCAGGGCTGGCAGGACATCGGCAAGGTCGACGGCAAGCAGTACGGCGTCTACTACAAGGCCGCCAACAAGTCGCTGATCTGGTACAACGCCAAGGCGTTCGAGAACGCGGGCGCCAAGGAGCCGAAGACCTGGAAGGAGCTGCTGACCACCGCGCAGGCGGTGTACGACTCGGGTGTCACCCCGTTCTCGGTCGGCGGCGCCGACGGCTGGACGCTCACCGACTGGTTCGAGAACGTCTATCTGTCCCAGGCGGGCCCGGAGAAGTACGACCAGCTCGCCCAGCACAAGATCAAGTGGACCGATCCCTCGGTGAAGCAGGCGCTCACCACCCTCGCCCAGGTCTGGGGCAAGAAGGACTACGTGGCGGGTGGCGCGGACGGCGCCCTGCAGACGGAGTTCCCGGCGTCCGTCACCCAGACCTTCACCGGCGGCGACCAGCCGAAGGCGGCCATGGTCTACGAGGGCGACTTCGCGCAGGTCAACATCGGTGACACCAAGGCGAAGGTGGGCACGGACGCGAAGGTGTTCCCGTTCCCGGCGGTGGGTTCCGCGGCGCCCGTGGTCTCCGGCGGTGACGCGGCCGTCATCCTGAAGGACTCCAAGGGGGCCCAGGCGCTCGCCACCTTCCTGGCCTCGCCGGAGGCGGCGACCATCCAGGCCAAGCTCGGCGGCTACCTCTCCCCGAACAAGAGCGTGCCGAACTCGGCGTACCCGAACCCGGTGCAGCAGAAGATCGCCAAGGCGCTGATCGCGTCCGGTGACGACTTCCGCTTCGACATGTCCGACCAGGCCCCGCAGGCCTTCGGCGGCACCCCCGGCAAGGGCGAGTGGAAGGACCTCCAGGACTTCCTGAAGAACCCGAAGGACGTCTCGGGCGCCCAGTCGAAGCTGGAGAAGGACGCGGCGGCCGCGTACGGGAACGGGGGCTGATCCGGCCATGGCGTCGGCAGCTGCGGCCGGGGCCCCACCGGGCCCCGCCGCGTCCAAGAGCCGCAAGAGCGTGACCGGCACCCGCAGAACGGTGGCAGCCCTCTTCCTGCTGCCGGCGCTGGTGCTGCTGGGCGCGCTCGTGGTGTACCCGATCGGGTACTCGATCGTCCGCAGCTTCTACAACGCCTCGGGCGACGGCTTCGCCGGGGTCGACAACTACAAGGCGCTGTTCACCGACGACGGCATCCGCACGGCGTTGAAGAACAACGTCGTCTGGGTGGTGTTCGCCCCGACGGTCTCCACCGCGCTCGGCCTGATGTTCGCGGTGCTGACCGAACGGGTGCGCTGGGGAACGGCGTTCAAGCTGGTCGTCTTCATGCCGATGGCGATCTCGATGCTGGCGGCCGGGATCATCTTCCGCCTGGTCTACGACCAGGACCCGGACAAGGGCGTCGCCAACGCGGTGTGGGTCGGCGTCCACGACACGTTCGCCCCGTCGTCGGCGTTCCCGAAGGCGCACCCGGGTCGCGAGTCGCCGCTCGAACCCGACCAGGGCGGCTTCATCACCAGGGCGACGGTGCACACGGGACAGCCGGTCGCCCTGCCGCTGGTGGGCGTCGCCCCCGACCAGCTCCCCGGTGACACGAAGAAGGCGGTGGCCGCCCGGCCGGAGCCCGGCAGGATCACCGGCACCACCTGGCAGGACTTCACCCGCGGCAAGGGTGTGGGCCGGCTGGGCGCGCCCGACCCGTCCGAGCCGGGTTACGCCGGGATGCGGATCGAGGCGGTGGAGGACGGCACGGTGGTGGCCTCCACGAAGGCCGCGGCGGACGGCACCTTCACGCTGTCCGCGAAGGCCGACGGGGCCCGGCTGCGGCTGCCGGCGAGCAACTTCAAGGAGCCGTACAACGGGGTCGACTGGCTCGGTCCCTCGCTGGTCACCCCGGCCATCATCGGCTCGTACGTGTGGATGTGGGCGGGCTTCGCGATGGTGCTGATCGCGGCCGGGCTCGCGGGCGTGCCCCGGGAGCTGCTGGAGGCCGCGCGCGTGGACGGCGCCAACGAGTGGCAGGTGTTCCGCCGGATCACCGTGCCGCTGCTGGCTCCGGTGCTCGCGGTGGTCATGGTCACCCTGATGATCAACGTGCTCAAGGTGTTCGACCTCGTCTACATCATCGCGCCCGGCTCCTCCCAGGACGACGCGAACGTGCTGGCCCTGGAGCTGTACCGGAAGGGCTTCGCGGAGAGCCAGCCGGGCATCGCGAGCGCCATCGCGGTCTTCCTGCTGCTGCTGGTGATCCCGGTGATGCTGTTCAACATTCGTCGGCTCAGGCGGGAGGTGCGGCGATGACCACGGCCACCGGGAGCGTCGCGAAGGCGGCGTCCGCGGGCCCACCGGCGACGGCACGGCAGTCGCTGGGGTCACGGATCACCGAGAAGCTCAGCGGCGGTCTCGTCCGGGTCTTCCTCCTTCTCGTCGGTCTGTTCTGGCTGGTGCCGACCATCGGCCTGCTCATCTCCTCCCTGCGCGCACCGGAGGAGATGAGCGCGAGCGGCTGGTGGAAGGTGTTCGCGAAGCCGTCCCAGCTGACCTTCGAGAGCTACCGGAAGCTGCTGGAGAACGGCGACATCACCCACTCCCTGCTGAACACCGTGCTGATCACCGTCCCGGCGACGCTCCTGGTCGTGGTGATCGGTTCGCTGGCCGGCTACGCCTTCGCGTGGATGGAGTTCCCCGGCCGGGACTGGTGGTTCCTCGGCGTGGTCAGCCTGCTGGTGGTCCCCGTGCAGGTCGCGCTGATCCCGATCGCCGAACTCTTCGGCAACATCGGGCTGTTCGGGACGATCCTCGGGGTGATCCTGTTCCACGTCGGCTTCGGCCTGCCGTTCGCGGTGTTCCTGCTGCGGAACTTCTTCGCGGAGATCCCGAGGGAGCTGCTGGAGGCGGCCCGGCTCGACGGGGCGGGCGAACTGCGGTTGTTCGCGCGGGTGGTGATGCCGCTCGGCGGGCCCGCGATCGCGAGTCTCGGCATCTTCCAGTTCCTGTGGGTGTGGAACGACATGCTGGTCGCGCTGGTGTTCACCAAGTCCGGCTCGCAGCCGATCACGGTCGCCCTGCAGACCCAGGTGCGCCAGTTCGGCAACAACATCGACGTCCTGGCGCCGGGCGCCTTCATCTCGATGGTGATCCCGCTGGCCGTGTTCTTCGCGTTCCAGCGGCAGTTCGTCTCGGGAGTGATGGCGGGCGCGGTCAAGTAGCCACGCCACAGGTGTGTTTCACGGGGGCGGGCCGTCAACGGCCCGCCCCTCGGCGTTCACCCGGATGTCCCCCACATGCCGCAGGAACCGTAACCAAGTCACTCCATCGGCCGTTGCCGGGCAGAACGCCCGCGCCGACCGACCCATGGATGTCCCTTGCCCAGGTTCAGTGTCATCGTCCCCGCGTACAAGGTCCAGGCGTACCTCCCCGAGTGCCTGGACTCGGTGCTCTCGCAGTCGTGTCCCGATCTCGAACTGATCGCCGTGGACGACCGCTCACCGGACGCATGCGGCGCGATCATCGACGAGTACGCCGCCCGGGACGCCCGGGTGAAGGCCGTGCACCTGCCCGAGAACCAGGGCCTGGGCCGGGCCCGCAACGCGGGCATCGCCGAGGCGACGGGCGACTACCTCATCTTCCTGGACAGCGACGACACGCTCACCCCGGACGCGCTGCGCGCCGTCGCCGACCGGATCAAGGAGACCGGCGAGCCGGACGTGCTGGTCTTCGACTACGCGCGCACCTACTGGAACGGCGAGACGGTCCGCAACCAGCTCGCCGACCGGCTGACCGAGGAGGGCCCCGCCCCGTTCCGCCTCGAGGACCGCCCGGGGCTGCTGCGGGTGCTGATGGTCGCCTGGAACAAGGCCTACCGGCGGGAGTTCGTCGCCGAGCACGGCTTCGCGTTCCCGCCGGGCTACTACGAGGACACCCCCTGGACCTTCCCGGTGCTGATGAGCGCGGAGTCGATCGCCACCCTCGACCGGGTGTGCGTGCACTACCGGCAGCGCCGGCAGGGCAACATCCTGCGCACCACCAGCCGCAGGCACTTCGACGTCTTCGAGCAGTACGACCGGGTGTTCGCCTACGTGGCGCAGCGTCCCGAACTCGCGCGCTGGCGGCCGGAGCTGTTCCGCCGGATGATCGACCACTATCTGACGATCCTCGGCCGCCGGGACCGGGGGGGGGGGGGGGGGGGGGGGGGGGGGGGGGGGGGGGGGGGGGGGGGGGGNAACGAAAACTATCTGACGATCCTCGGCCGCGGGGACCGGCCGCCGCGCGGCACCCGAGCCGAGTTCGTGCGCCGGGCCCGCGCCCACTACCGCGCCCACCGCGTCCCCGGCACCCGGGTCCCGCCGCGCTCCCGGCCGCGGCACGCCCTGATCCGGTTCGGCCTGCACCGCACCTTCCACGTCCTGCGCCTGATCTCGGCGGTGCGCCGCCGCGCGCTGAAGTCCGCGGTGAGACTGACCCGTTCGCTGCGGTCCGCGGTGCTGCGGCTGCACTACCGGGTCCAGCTGTGCCTGCCGCTCAGGTCCGACCGGGCGGTGTTCGCCGTCCACGACGGGCGCGGTCACGGCGGTGACCCGGGCGCGCTGGAACAGGCGTTCCGCACCCACGCCCCGCACGTCCGCACCGCCTGGATCGCGCGACCCGAGCACCGGGGCGCGGTCCCGCCTGGCCCGCGCGGGCTGTGTCCCGGCACGACCGCCTACTGGACGGCGCTGGCCCGCTCCAGGTACCTGGTGAACGACGGCGGTTTCGACCGCGGACTGAGGAAGCGCCGCGGCCAGGTCCTCGTCCAGACCCAGCGGGGCACGCCGCTGGGGCACGAGGGCCTCGACCTCCAGGAGCACCCGGCGGCGGCCCGGGACACCGACTTCGAGGAGCTGCTGCGGGACGTCGACCGGTGGGACTACGTGCTCTCCGGCAACCGGCACTCCACCCTGACCTGGGAGCGGGTCCACCCGGGCCGGTACACGGTGCTGGAGTACGGCCGCCCGCGCAACGACGTCCTCCGGCGGGCCACTTCGGCGGACGTGACCCGGCTGCGCGAGTCGCTGGGCATCCCGGCGGGATCGGTCGCGATCCTCTACGCGCCCGCCTACCGCGACCACCGGCGCACCCAGCGGCCGCCGCTCGACCTGGAGCGCGTCCTCAGCCGTCTGGGACCGCGCTTCGTGATCCTCGCCCGGCCGCACCCCGAGCGCGGCGGCTGTCTCGGCCAGGGGCCCGGGATCATCGACGTCTCGGGGCACCCGAGCGTGGAGTCCCTGTGCCTGGCCTCGGACGCGCTGCTCACCGACTACTCCTCGCTGATGTTCGACTACGCCGTCCTGGACCGGCCGATCGTCGTCCACACCGAGGACTGGGACGCCTACGACGCGGCCCGGGGCACCTATTTCGACCTGCGCGCCTTTCCGCCGGGGCCGGTGGCGGGCACCGAGGACGAGGTGATCGACGTCTTCGCCACCGGCCACTGGCGCGGCTCGCTCTCCGACCGGTCGCGGGCCTCGTTCCGGGAGCGGTTCTGCCCGTACGACGACGGACACGCCGCCGAACGAGTCGTCCGGCACGTCGTGCTGGGCGAGACGGAGGGGCGGCCGGAGCCGGTCCCGCAGGCCGGGCGCGAGCCGGCCCCGCAGGCGGCGGCACCAGCGCGCCCGCCCCTCGCCACCGTGCCGCAACCTTCCGGCTCCCTCCCCGTCACCGAGAGCCGCTGAACACCGTTGGTCCTCCCGGGAGTCCCCATGCCCCTCGGTACGACGCGGCCCACTCCGGCCCGGCCGTCCACCTGGCGTCCCGCCGGGCGGCCCAGCCGCGTCCGCAAGACACAAGAAAGAGCAGAATGCCCCGCTTCAGCATCATCGTCCCGTCCCACGGGGTCGCTGGCCGGCTGTCCCAGGCGCTGGACTCGGTTCTCGACCAGTCCTTCGGCGACCTGGAGCTGATCCCGGTCTGCGACGGCCCCGACGCCCCGGCCGCCGCGGTGGCGGCCGGATACGCCGGCCGGGACTCCAGGGTGACGCCGGTCGACTCGCCGCCGTCCGCCGGTCTGAGCGGGGCGCGCAACGCCGGGCTGACGGTGGCGACCGGCGCGTACGTGCTGTTCCTGGACGGCGACGACCTGCTGCTGCCCGGTGCGCTGGCGGCGCTGGACGAACGGCTGACCCGGACCGCCGGGGTCGACGTCCTGTACGTCGAGCACGAGCGGACCCCCTGGTGGGAGGGCGAGCCGGGGAACCCGGCCGCCCCGCTGCTGGCCCGGGCGCCGAAGGGGGCCTTCGCCCCGGACGCGTGCCCGGAGCTGACCGGTGTGCGGCTGCCGGCCTGGAGCGCCGTCTACCGCCGCGCCTTCCTCGCCGAGCACGGACTCGCCTTCCCCGACGGCCACTTCACGGATCTCGGCTGGGGCGGTCTGACGACGATCGCCGCCGGGCGGGTCGCGGTGCTGCGCCGGGTCGTGGTGCGGCACCGGCTGCGCCGGCAGGGCAGCCGGCTCAACCTGCCGGGAGCGCACCAGCACACCCTGCTCGACCAGGTGGAGCTGGTGCTGACCCGGGCGGCCGGGAGCGGACTGTCCGCCGAGCGGAGCCGGGCCCTGTTCGACCAGTTGTTCGCGCAGGTGCTGCGGACGGCGTCCCGGCCGGAGCGGCTGCCCGCCGGGCACCGGGCGTTCTTCCGCCGGGCCGGCCGCCTCTACCGGCGGCACCGGCCCGCCGGCCACCGCGCGCCGGGCGGCAGCCTGGGTGTGCAGCACCGGCTGCTGGCGAGCGGCGCGTACACCGCGTTCCGCGCGCTGCGCGGCGCCAACCAGGCCGCGGTGAGGGCCGGTTCGGCCGTGCCGCGCCCACGCATGCTCCGCACCCGGCTGCGCTACGCCCGGGATCTGCGCCGCCCGCTGGATCCGAACCTGGCGGTGTTCTGCGCCTATTGGGGCCGCGGCTACGCCTGCAACCCGGCCGCGATCCACGCCCGGGCCCGGGAGCTCGCGCCGCACATCCGCTCGGTCTTCCTGGTCGAGGCGGACCAGGCCCACGCCATGCCGGAGGACGTCGATCACGCGGTGATCGGCTCCCGACGGGCCTGGGAGCTGCTGGCCCGCGCCACCTACCTGATCAACAACGCCAACTTCGCCGAGGGCGTCGTCAAGCGTCCGGGCAGCGTGCACCTGCAGACCCAGCACGGCACGCCGCTGAAGACGATGGGCGTCGACCAGTCGACGTATCCGGTGGTGGCCGCGCAGTCCGGCAGTTTCACCAAGCTGCTGGGACGGGTGGACCGCTGGGATTTCAACCTGTCGGCCAACCGCCACTCGACCCAGGTGTGGGAGCGCGCCTTCCCGGGCTCGTACGAGCACCTGGAGTACGGCTATCCGCGCAACGACGTCTACTACACCGCCACGGCGGACGACGTGGCCCGCGTCCGGCGGGAGCTGGGTGTGCCCGAGGGCCGGACGGCCGTGCTGTACGCGCCGACCCACCGCGACCACCACACCGGTTTCGAACCCGGCCTCGACCTGGAGGCGTTCTGCGAGGCGGCCGGCGAGGACGTGGTGGTGCTGCTGCGCGCCCACTACTTCTACGACCGGGGCCGGGGCGCGGGCGGCGGCGGCCGGGTCATCGACGTGACCGCGCACCGCTCCTCCGAGGACGTGTGCCTGGCCGCGGACGCGCTGGTCACGGACTACTCCTCGATCATGTTCGACTACGCGAACCTGGACCGGCCGATCGTCGTGTACGCCGACGACTGGGAGGTCTACCGGGAGACCCGCGGCGTCTGCTTCGACCTGATGACGGAGCCACCGGGACCGGTCGCCCGCACACCCGGGGAGCTGGCCCGCGTCTTCCGCGACGGCACGTACGCGGGGCCGGAGTCCAGGGCCGCGCGGGCCGCGTTCCGGGAGCGGTTCTGCCAGTTCGACGACGGCCGGGCCGCCGAGCGGGTCGTACGGCGGGTGCTGCTGGGCGAGCCGCCGGAGGCGATCCCGCCGGTGGTCCCGCTCGCCGAGCGGGTCCCCGCCCCCGCCGCCGCGACCCTCGTGAGGAGCTGACCCGCCGTGCCCCGCTTCAGTGTCATCGTCCCCTGTTTCAAGGTGCAGGGCTTCCTGCGCGAGTGCCTGGACTCGGTGCTGCTGCAGTCCTTCGGCGACCTCGAACTGATCGCCGTGGACGACTGCTCGCCGGACGACTGCGGCGCGATCCTGGACGAGTACGCGGACCGCGACCCGCGCGTGAAGGTGCTGCACCTGCCGGAGAACATCGGCCTCGGCCGGGCGCGCAACGCCGCACTGCCGCACGCCACCGGCGACTACCTGCTCTTCCTGGACAGCGACGACACCCTCACCCCGGGCGCGCTGCGCGCGACGGCCGACCGGCTGGCCGAGGCCGGCGACCCGGACGTGCTGGTCTTCGACTACGCGCGCACCTACTGGTGGGGCGGCACCCGGCGCAACGTGCTCGCGCACGTGCTGGCGGAGGCCGGCGCGGACACCTTCACGGTCACCGGCCGGCCGGAGATCCTGGATCTGCTGATGGTGGTGTGGAACAAGGTCTACCGGCGCGACTTCGTCGAGGAGCACGGCTTCGAGTTCCCGCCCGGCTACTACGAGGACACCCCCTGGACCTTCCCGGTCCTGCTCAGCGCCCGGCGGATCGCCGCCCTCGACCGGATCTGCCTGAACTACCGGCAGCGCAGGCAGGGCAACATCCTGTCCACCACCAGCCGCAAGCACTTCGACATCCACGACCAGTACGAGCGCGTCTTCGCCTTCGTGGACCGGCACGAGGAGCTGGCGGTCCACCGGCCCTACCTGCACCGCAAGATGGGCGAGCACTGCCTGGACATCCTGGCCAAGCCGGACCGGCTGCCGCCGCAGGACAAGGCCGAGTTCTTCCGGCGGACCGCGGAGATGTTCCGCAGGCACCGGCCCGAGGGCGCGCTCGTGGACGGGGAGGTCGCCCTGCTGGAGGGCTCCTACACGGCGTACCGGCTGAGGCGGCAGGCCGGGCGGGCGGCCCGGGAGGCCGTACGGCGGGCGGCCACGGCACGCCGGGCGGCGGCCGGGCGGGCCCGGCGCGGCTGGGCCGGGCTGCACGCGCGGCGGCCGCTGGACCCGGACCTGGTGGTGTACTCGGCGTCCTCGCACCGGGGCGTGCTGGGCGATCCGGCCGCCGTCTTCCACAAGGCGCTGGAGATCGCCCCGCGGCTGCGCGGGGTGTGGGTGGTCCGGGACGAGGAGGCGGCGGCGCAGTTGCCGCCCGGGGTGGAGCACGTGCTCGTGGGCTCCCGGCGCTGTCTGGAGGTCACCGCGCGGGCGAAGTTCTTCGTCAACGACGTCAACTGGCCCGGCTGGCTGGTCAAACGGCCCGGCAGCGTGCACATCCACACCCATCAGGGCACCCCGCTGAAGTACATGGGCGCCGACCTGCTGAGCCGGCCCGGCGCCCGGCTCGGCTTCGACGTGCCGCAGATGCTGCGCCGGGCGGACCGCTGGGACTTCAGCCTGGTGGCCAACCGCCACTCGGAGCTGGTGTGGGAGCGGGCCTACCCCTGCCACTTCGCCTCGGTACGCACCGGCAGCCCGCGCAACGACGTGCTGGTGGGCGCCGGTGACCGGGCCGGCGACGCCTTCCGGCTGCGGCACGGCATCCCCGAGGACCACACGGTGGTGCTGTACGCGCCGACCCGCCGGGACTACCGCAGGGGCGGGTACGTGGAACGGCTCGACCTGGGCCGCCTCGCGGCCGATCTGGGCGAGGGGCACACCCTGGTGGTCCGGCTGCACCCGACGCTGGCGGCCGGGCCCGCGCGGGGTCTCGGCCTGACCGAGCTGGCCCGGCGCGGGGTCGTCGTCGACGCGACGGACGAGCCGCACGTCGAGGAGGTGATGCTCGCCTCGGACGCGCTGATCACCGACTACTCGGCCCTGATGTTCGACTACGCCAACCTGGACCGGCCGATCGTGGTCCACGCGGACGACTGGGCCCCGTTCGCCGCGAGCCGGGGGGCCTATCTCGACATCACCGCGCACGCGCCGGGCCATGTCTCGCGCTCCCAGCGGGAACTGGCGTGGCTGTTCGGCTCCGGCGCCTGGCGGGACGAGGAGTCGGCGCGGTCGCGGGCGGATTTCCGTCAGCGGTTCTGCGAGTTCGACGACGGCCGGGCCGCCGAGCGGGTGGTACGGACACTGCTGCTCGGCGAGTCGATGCCGGCCGCCGGGGGGAGCGCCGTGCGGATCCCCGGCCAGAACGTCGGCGGCGACCTGCTGGCCTCGACGTGAGGCCGCGCAGGTCGCCGTGAGTCCGGGTCCCGGCCGCCGGCCGGGATCTGGACCAGGTGTCACTCGATGACGAGGTCGACCTCGATGTTGCCGCGGGTGGCGTTGGAGTAGGGGCAGACCTGGTGGGCGGTCTCGACCAGCTTGCGGCCGGTCGCCTCGTCCACCGTGTCGGGCAGCTCGATGCGCAGCGTCACCTTCAGGCCGAAGCCCTCGCCCTGCTTGCCGATGCCGACCTCGGCGGTCACGGCCGCCTCGGTGACGTCCACCTTCGCCTGCCGGCCGACCAGGCCGAGGGCGCTGCCGAAGCAGGCGGCGTAGCCGGCGGCGAAGAGCTGCTCGGGGTTGGTGCCCTGGCCGTTGCCGCCCAGCTCCACCGGCGGGGCCAGTTCGAGGTCGATCTTGCCGTCGGAGGAGACGGCGCGACCGTCACGGCCGTGGGTGGCGGTGGCGACAGCGGTGTAGAGCGCGTCCATGGAGACCATCCCTCTGGGGTGTGGGGTGCTTGTGGGCACAAGTAGAGCACACAATTAAGTTGTGCACAACTAAATGGCCCGCACGAGCTACTCTGGAGCCATGACCGCCATGCCGACCCCCAGCACTCCCGAGACGGACTGGCTCCGCCTGGACCGCCAGATCTGCTTCTCCCTGCACGCCGCGTCCCGCGCCTTCAACGGCGTGTACCGCTTGATCCTCAAGGACCTCGGGCTCACCTACCCGCAGTACCTGGTGATGCTGGTGCTGTGGGAGCGGGACGACCTGCCGGTCAAGAAGCTCGGCGAGCAGCTGCGCCTGGACTCGGGCACGCTGTCCCCGCTGGTCAAGCGACTGGAGGCGGCCGGTCTCGTACGTCGCGAGCGCAGCGCCCAGGACGAGCGGTCGGTGCGGGTGCGGCTGACGGAGCAGGGCGCGGCGCTGCGCGAGCGGGCCCTCGAGGTGCCGCGGCGCATCGCGGCGGCGACCGGCTTCGAGGTGGCCGAGATCGGCGCGCTGCGCGAACGCCTCGACCAGCTCACCTCGGCACTGGACGCGGCGGTGCTGTCGGAGGCGCCGGACTGCGTGTGACGGTGTGCCTGCGGACGTAGAGCCGTACCGTCACATCGCCCCGCACCAGCTCCCGGCCGGGCGCGAAGTCGCCGGTGAGGACGGCGAGCTTCGTCCGCTCGGTGGCGTCGCCCACCCGCCACCGGCCGGCGAGCAGGTCCAGGTCGGCCAGCACCCACACCCGCTGCAGCCGGTCCGTCCGGCGGCGCAGGTCCGCCGCCCCGACCTCGGTGCCGTACAGCGTCCCGGACTCGGGCGCCGGTCCGGCCAGGGCCAGGTCCCGCGCGCCGCGGAACGCCCTCGGGTAGGTGAGGGCGACGTTGCGGGTCTGCGCGGGCAGGAACAGCACGGCGTCCCCGGGCCGCAGCGCCCGCCCGGCGGCCCGGGAGACGGCCGCGAGGTCGTCGGGGCGGCGGGCGGGGTCCCGGTCGTCGCGCAGCAGCGGCAGTTGGTGGACCGGCGCGAGGAGGACGGCGACGGCACCCGCGAGAGCGGGGCCGAGGGTGCGCAGGCGGGAGAGGCGCCAAGAGCGGGGGGCGGTCCGGCCCGCGAGTGCGGCGGGCGCGCGCCGGGACCACAGGCGTCCCAGCGCCGACGCCATCCGCTCCGCGCCCGCCGCGACCAGCAGCGGCGCACCCGAGAGGGCGTAGAGCACGTAGCGGTCGACGTACAGCGGCGAGACCTGCGAGGCCAGCATCAGCGCGGCCGGCGGCACCACGAGCAGCGGCAGCGCGACGCCCGCGCAGGTGGGCTCCCCCCGGCGCCCCACCACGGCGGTGAGACCCACCGCGGCGAGCACCAGGCACACCGCGTACACCCCGTCCGTCGGCCCGAGGCACGACCGCAGCAGGCCCGCCGCGGTGTCCCAGGTCGGCGCCCGCAACCACGCCACCTGCGCCGACTGGGCCCGGGACACCAGGATCATCGGCACCAGCGCCACGCCCACGCGCTGTCGCTGGCCCTGGCCCGGGTGGGGGC
>NZ_JAJSZC010000290.1:0-8103 GCF_036815105.1 Streptomyces sp. IBSBF 3136 | reverse complement strand
CCCCCGCTATCCCCGAGTGATCCGCACCCGGTACGCCCCGCCCGGCACGCCGCTCAGCACCTGGACGGTGATCCGGTGGCGCGGGTCCTTGAAGGTCTGGCCGGTCGCGAACGGGGCGTCGGAGAGTTCGGCGTGGACGTTGGGGCTGCGGGTGCAGCCGCCGCTGTCCCGGTGGCCGTCGAAAACCGTGATGGGGCCGCGCCCGGTGTCCACGGTGGAGTCGACCCGGTAGATGAGGATGCCGGGTTCGCACACGTCCTCGTCGTTGCCGCCCGGCGCGCGCAGTTCCAGGGCGTACACGCTGCGGGAGTCGATCGGCACCAGGACGAGCTTCCCGCCGCCCGCCTTGTACAGCGGCGTCAGCGTGTACTCGACGCTGCCCGGGGCCGCCGCGCAGCCGACCTGGGTGCCGTCCAGCCAGCCCAGCTTCCACTTGTGCCAGCCGAGCAGGTCGTTGTTGGCCCCCCAGTCCTCGCTCATGATGTCCCAGTGCCCGACCGCGCCACCGCCCTCCTGGGTGTACAGGTCGGGCAGGCCGAACGTGTGGCCGTTCTCGTGCGGCAGCACCCGGTAGCCGGTACGGGCGTAGGAGCCGGAGCCGTCGTCCTGGCGCGAGTAGACGAAGGACGCGTTGGAGATGGGGACGCCGTCGGCGACCGGGGCGTCGGAGTTGCCGGCGAAGGTCACGGACAGCACCGTGTCCAGGGCGGAGGGGCCGGCGTTCGGGGTGACCAGCACGTTCAGCAGGTCGTACGAGCGGAAGTCCACGTCGGGATCGGCGGCGGCCACGATGTCCTGGACCAGTTCCCGGTAGCCGGGGTCGAAGGGTGCGCCGCGCTCTATGCCGTACGCCCTGAAGGGCTTCGGCATCCGCAGCCAGGTGGGTATCGGGGTCTCGGGGCGGTAGTCGAGACGGCCGTAGGACGCCGCGCGGAACCACTCCTGCGTCTGCGGGAAGAACTCGTGGAAGCGGTCGAGCGCGCTGCCCTGTCCGGGCGCGTCGGAGAAGTCGACCATCAGGGTCAGGGCGTGAACCGTGCCCGTGGAGTGCGAGTAACCGGTGGGGGTGGGCAGACCTTCCGTCATCTGTACGTCGAGGCCGCCGCGTATGAAGCAGGGGGAGAGGGCGGAGGAGCGGGCCAGGCCGACCGGCCCCGCGGTGGTGCGCGCCGTCAGACGCCCGGTCCCGGCCGAGGTGCTGACCGCGAGGGTCAGGACGGTCACCGCGGCGAGGGCGGCCACACGGCGCGGGCGTATGCGGCGCGGGCGTATGCGGCGGCGACGGGGCGACTGCGGCTGCATGCATGGACCTTTCGCTCCACGGCAGCCGCCGATCTCCGGCTGCACCCTTGCGATCACCCTGTGTCGCCGGAGTGACGGGCGCGCGCTGGAGGAGACCGATCGTGGGATAACGCGGCGCGGGCGGGTGGGAGGCCCGCCCGGCTGGTGTGAGCCAGGTCACGGGAATCTTTTTCGGGGAGGGGAAATAACCGGGGAACCTCTCCCCGTTTAGACCTGTGTCCGAGCGAAACGGGGACTCCTTCCCCGGATCACCTCACCGCCCCGGACATACCGTCGAGAACCGAGGAGTACGCCGTGCAGACCGCAGCCCCCGAGCGCAAGGTGCCCCGGCCGCGCGCCGACGCCCTGCGCAACCGGGAGCGGATCGTCACCGCCGCCCGGGAGATGTTCGTCGAGCACGGCCCGGACGTGCCGCTCGACGAGATCGCCCGCCGGGCCGGTGTCGGCAACGCCACGCTGTACCGCAACTTCCCCGACCGCGACGCCCTCGTCCGCGAGGTCGTCTGTTCCGTGATGGACCGTACGGCCGAAGCGGCCGAGCAGGCCCTCGCGGAGACCGGAGACGCCTTCGCCGCACTGGAGCGCTTCGTGCACGCCGCCGCCGACGAGCGGATCAGCGCTCTGTGCCCGATGGTCTCCAGCACGTTCGACCAGCACCACCCCGACCTGGAGGCGTCCCGGGAACGTGTCGAGCAGCTCATCGAGGAGATCATGGGCCGCGCCAAGACGGCCGGGCAGCTCAGGGCCGATGTCGGAGTCGGTGATCTGATGGTCGCCGCGGCCCAGCTCAGCCGGCCCCCGGCCGGTACGGGCTGTCTGTTCGGCGATCGCTTCGTGCACCGTCATCTGCAGCTGTTCCTGGACGGCCTGCGGGCTCCGGCCCGCTCCGCCCTGCCGGGCACGGCAGTGACCATGAAGGAGCTGCGTCAGTCCTGACCGCTTCCGCGCTCACCACCGCGAACGCTTCCCTGATCACCGCCCCGACCGCTTAGTTCCGCAAGGCTCGGCGGTCCTTCCTCTCGCCCGGCCTCCCTCTCCTCTTCCGGCCTCCCTCTCCTCTTTCTCGTCTCTCGTCTTCCTCTTCTTCTTTCTTTTTCCGTCACGAAGTCCCGAAGTGGGTACCTCCATGTCCGAAACAGCCCTCAAGGCTCGCGGCGCCGCCGCTCCGAGCGGTGACACCAACCGCTGGAAAGCGCTCGTCTTCATCGCGCTCGCCCAGCTGATGGTCGTCCTCGACGCCACCATCGTGAACATCGCCCTGCCCTCCGCCCAGCAGGACCTCGGCATATCCGACGGCAACCGCCAGTGGGTGGTTACCGCCTATGCCCTGGCCTTCGGCGGCCTGCTGCTGTTCGGCGGCCGCATCGCCGACCTGTGGGGCCGCAAGCGCGCCTTCGTGCTCGGTCTGGCCGGCTTCGCCGCCGCCTCCGCGCTCGGTGGTGCCGCGACCAGTGGGTCGATGATGTTCGGCGCCCGCGCCCTCCAGGGCGTGTTCGGCGCGCTGCTCGCCCCGGCCGCGCTCTCGCTGCTGGCCGTGATGTTCACCGACGCCAAGGAGCGCGCCAAGGCGTTCGGCATCTACGGCGCCATCGCCGGTGGCGGCGGTGCCGTCGGCCTGATCCTCGGCGGTTTCCTCACCGAGTACCTGGACTGGCGCTGGACCTTCTTCGTGAACGTCCCGTTCGCCGTCGTCGCCGCGGCCGGTGCCTACTTCGTCATCCGTGAGCCGGAGGGCGGCCGCAACCGCTCCGCGCTCGACATCCCCGGCGTGGTCCTGTCCACCCTGGGCCTGGTCTCCCTCGTCTACGGCTTCACCCGTGCCGAGAGCGACGGCTGGGGCGACGCCGTGACCGTCTCGATGTTCGTCGCCTCCGCGGTGCTGCTGGTCGCGTTCGCCCTCGTCGAGTCGCGGGTCAAGGCCCCGCTGCTGCCGCTGCGCGTGGTGACCGACCGCAACCGCGGCGGCATCTACCTCTCCCTCGGCCTCGCGATCATCGGCATGTTCGGCCTGTTCCTCTTCCTGACCTACTACCTCCAGGTCGTGAAGGGCTACTCGCCGGTCAAGACCGGCTTCGCCTTCCTGCCGATGGTGGCCGGCATGATCACCGGCTCCACCCAGATCGGCGCCCGGCTGATGACCCGGGTCCCGGCCCGCTTCCTGATGGGCCCGGGCTTCCTGGTCGCAGCGCTCGGCATGCTGATCCTGACCCAGCTGGAGATCGGCTCCTCGTACGCCACCCAGCTGCTGCCCGCGATGCTGCTGCTCGGCCTCGGCATGGGTACGGCGTTCATGCCGGCCATGTCGCTGGCCACTCAGGGCGTGCAGCCCCGGGACGCCGGTGTCGCCTCCGCGATGGTCAACACCTCGCAGCAGGTGGGCGGCGCGATCGGCACCGCTCTGCTGAACACGATCGCCGCGTCCGCGACCACCTCGTACATCTCGGACCACATCGGCGGTGCCGCCGCCAGGCCGCAGCAGGAGCTGGTCAAGCTCCAGGGCATGGTGCACGGCTACAGCACCGCGATCTGGTTCGCCGTGGGCATCCTGGCGCTCGCCTCGGTGATCGCCTTCACCTTCGTCAACGCGGGCCGGCCGGGCAGCACCCCGGTCGCCTCCGGCGAGGGCGTCGAGGACGAGCTGCCGGTGCCGGTGGTGGCCCACTGACCCCGGTCCGCGCCCGCTGACCCCCCGCTGGTCCGTGACCCGCTGACCCGCCCCTGGGGGGTGACCCGCTGACCCGCCCTGGTCCGTGGCCAGCTGACCCTGGGCCACCGAGTCGCCGGGCCGCCGGCGGACCCGGGTCAGCTAGCGGAGCCAGGGCAGGTCCGCACCCGCTTCGTTGGGCTGAAGGCCCTCGGCGACGATCTCCATGATCTCGCCGAGGGTCTTCTGCTGTTCCGGGGTCAGCCGCTCGAACAGCGCCTGCCGCACGGCGGCCACATGGCCGGGCGCGGTCCGGCGCAGCACCTCGGCGCCCTCGTCGGTGAGCACCGCGAACTGGCCCCGCTTGTCGGACGGGCAGTCCTCGCGGCGGACCCAGCCGCTCTTCTCCAGGCGGGCGATCGCGTGCGACAGCCGGGAGCGGGTGATCTTCGACCGCATCGCCAGCTCGGTCATCCGCAGCCGGCGGCGCGGCGCCTCGGCGAGTCCGACGAGCAGGCCGTAGTAGATGTGCGGCATGCCCGCGTCGCGCTGGAGCTGCCGGTCGAGGTGGTCCTCCAGGAGGGTGGTGGCGTGCAGGTAGGCGCGCCAGACGCGCTGCTCCTCGGCGGTGAGCCAGCGGTGCCGGCCGGCGGAGTCCGTTGCCCTGTTCATGGGTCCCACTGTACGAGGCATCTCCTTGAAACTTGAACAAGTCGGGCGTAGGCTGAGCGTGAAAAGCTTGAGAGTTAAAACATCGGAGCCGCCGTCATGTCCGCCGCCACCCAGGAACGCATGCCCGCGCTGTACCTCAGTCACGGCGCCCCGCCGCTCGCCGACGACCCGGTCTGGCCCGGCCAGCTCGCCGCCTGGTCCGCCGGCCTGCCGCGCCCCAAGGCCATCCTGATGGTCTCCGCCCACTGGGAAGAGGCGCCCCTCGCCCTCGGGGCCACCCGGACCGTCCCCCTCGTCTACGACTTCTGGGGCTTCCCCGAGCACTACTACCAGGTGCGGTACGCCGCCCCCGGCGCCCCGGAGCTCGCCGACTCCGTGCGCAAGCTGTTGCGCGCCCCCGGCATGCCCGTCCAGGACATCCCCGACCGCGGCCTCGACCACGGTGCCTACGTCCCGCTGGTCGAGATGTTCCCGGCCGCCGACATCCCGGTGCTCCAGATCTCGATGCCCACCCTCGACCCGGTCCGGCTGATGGACATCGGGCGCAAGCTCGCGCCGCTGCGCGACGAGGGCGTGCTGATCGTCGGTTCCGGCTTCTTCACGCACAACCTGGCCGCCCTGCGTCACGCGGGCGGCGTGCCGAGCTGGTCCTCGGAGTTCGACGACTGGGGCCGGCGGGCCCTGGAGGCCCGGGACTGGGACGCCCTGCTCGACTTCCTCCACAAGGCTCCGGCCGGCCGCTACGCCCACCCGCGCACCGAGCACTTCGCCCCGCTGTTCGTGACCATGGGCGCGGCGGAGGCCGGCGGTGAGCCGAGCGCGCACAGGTCGGTGATCGACGGGTTCTGGATGGGAATGGCGAAACGGTCGGTGCAGTTCGACTGACCGGGCCGGCCGGATCGTACGGTGCGGACCGGGTCGGTGGGCCCGGTCGGGGGTGCCGCTCTGGCAACCATCGGGCCGTCGCAGCCGTCTTCCGGGTGGGAGCGGTCGACGGCGACGCTCCCCGGCGGTGACGGCCGCCGTACGGAACGTGATGGTCGTCTCATTCGCGCAGTGGCACCAGGGGACGCCGGGGCTGCTGGTGCCGGCCTCGACTCCGGCTCTGACCTGCGTCTCTGTACGTCCGCACGACCCCACGTGCGTCCGTGCGGCCGACAGGGTACTGCATGATCAGAAAAATAGAGGGACGGGTTGGGAATTCTGTCCGGATTCCAGTCGTTGTTTCCCACGGATGCAGGGCACTCGAGGAGAGTCCCCAGAGACAGTCCCCGGAGAGCCGAGCGTTCAAAAGGACCACCCGCCAGCCCACCATCGCAAGGGAGCACGCATGGCAACCCGTGCCGTCGCCCGTCGTAAGACCGCCTCCGGCGAGACGGTCGACTCGGCAAGCAGTGTTCGCGCCCATGGCGGCGAGATCGCCGACCGCGACCTGGTCGGCATGTACCTCGACGAGATCGCGCGTACGCCGCTGCTCGACGCCGCCAAGGAGGTCGAGCTGTCCCAGACCATCGAGGCGGGTGTGTTCGCGCGGCAGGTCCTCGACGGCGAGGAGGAGTCCGCGACGGACGCCACCCGCGAGGAACTGGAGACCCTGGCCGCCGCCAGTGAGCGGGCCAAGGACGTCTTCATCCGTTCCAACCTCCGCCTGGTCGTGGCGGTGGCCCGGCGCTACCCGCGCAGCGGCCTGCCGCTCCTCGACCTGATCCAGGAGGGCAACGCCGGCCTGGTGCGCGCCGTCGAGAAGTTCGACTACCGCAAGGGCTTCAAGTTCTCCACGTACGCCACCTGGTGGATTCGGCAGGCCATCACCCGCTCCATCGCCGACCAGTCCCGCACCATCCGGCTCCCCGTCCACCTGGTGGAGGAGCTCGGCCGGATCCGCCGCGTCCAGCGCGAGTTCAACCGGGAGAACGGCCGTGAGCCGGAGCCCGCGGAGATCGCCGCAGAGCTGGGCTCGACGCCGGAGCGCGTGACCGACGTGCTCGACTGGTCGCGTGACCCGGTCTCGCTGAACATGCCGGTGGACGACGAGGGCGAGACGCAGTTCGGCGACCTGTTGGAGGACACCTCCGCGGTCTCCCCGGAGCAGTCGGTCCTCACGCTGCTGCGCAGCGAGGAGCTCGACGACCTGATCGGCCGTCTGGACCAGCGCACAGCCTCCATCATCAAGATGCGGTACGGCATCGACGACGGCCGCGAGCGCACGCTGACCGAGGTCGGCAAGGAGCACGGCCTGACCCGCGAGCGCATCCGCCAGATCGAGAAGCACGCGCTGCTGGAACTGAAGAAGCTGGCCCGCCAGACCGGCTTCGACGCGGCGGCGTAACCGGGGGCACGGGACCGCGGTGCGCGTGCGCCGTGGCGAAAGACGGCGCAAACATGGCGCGGTACCGTCGCTTCAATCCGCGGTCCCGAGGGAAAAACCATTCCGGGCCCCATAGTCGGGGCCCTGGACCGCACTCCCCGCCCCGCGCACCCACCCCCACATCCGGCTCGGCCGTACCTGGCCCGGCCGGGCGAGTGAGCCACGTCCTGACGCTACCCCCCCCAGCGTCGGGACGTCCCCGAGCCGGGGGGGGGGGGGGGCCCCCCCCGCCCGGCGCCCCCCCCCCCCCCCCCCCCCCCCCCCCCCCCCCCGGCCCGCCCCCCCCCCCCGGGCGCCGAGCCCGGCTTCTTCGTGCTGCCGGAGCGGGCCTGTGACGGGATGATGAGGTCGCCGGGGCGTCCTTCGGAGGTTGGAGCGGTGGGCCACCCCGTACCTGAACACCGGGGTGGCCCGCCGGATGGCAGATTCTGCCACACCGGCATAGCCTGCCGGGGTGAGCACCCCCAGTACCACCGGCCACACCGCCCACCTGCACGTTCCCGCGTCCCCCACGGCGTCCCTCACCGAGCGCCGCAAGGCGGAGACCCGGATGGAGATCGCCCGCGCGGCGGCGGCCCTCTTCGTCCGCCAGGGCCTGCGCGCCACCCGCGCCGAGGACATCGCCCAGGCGGCGGGCATCGCCCCGCGCACCTTCTACCGCTACTTCGCCTCCAAGGAGGAGGCGGTGGCCCCGCTGTACGCCGCCGGCGCCCAGCGCTGGACCCAGGCCGTACGCGAGGCCCCGGCCTCCCTCAGCGTCCTGGAAGCCCTGCGACACGCGGTCCGCGAGACCCTCACCCCAGGCTTCGGCGTCTCGGCATCGGCCTGGGAATGGGTGCGCACCCTCATCCGGCTGGCCGACGCGAGCCCCGCGCTGCGCAAGGTCTGGGCCGAGGTCTGCCAGGCGGAGGAAGGAGCGCTGGCGGAGATCCTGGCCCACCGGCTGTCGACGTCCGCGAGGCAGGCGGCGAGCGCGCGGGATGCGGGGGAGGACGCCCTCACGGACGGCGGAACCGGCCACGCGCCCCACCGCGACAACGTTGCCCAGCCGGAGCCGGAGCCGGGACCCGACCCAGCTCATGACCCGGGCCCCGATCCAGGCCCCGCGGCCCCTGCC
>NZ_JAJSZC010000289.1:0-8115 GCF_036815105.1 Streptomyces sp. IBSBF 3136 | reverse complement strand
TGCCGACCGACGGATTTGAGAGGGCTTGGTTAAACCCCGGGGGGGTTTTTGGTGAGGGTCCGGGGTCCCCGGACCGTCACCATCACCCCCGTTGCTATGCCACCGCAGCCCGGCGGGGCCGCGGACGCAGCGCGACGGCGGGCGTCAGGGGCACCACGTCGAACCGGCTGCGGGCGCAGTCGACCCGGCCCCACAGTCCGTCCGGCCCGGACACCACCAGGCGTTCGACGCCGTGACCGGCGAGGGTGGCCATGGCAGCCGGCCACCGCACGGTGCGCACGACACCGTCCAGCAGCAGCCCGCGTACGCCCGACGCCGTCTCCACGACGGTTCCGTCGTGGTCGCCGACGATCGGCAGGCGCGGGTCGCGCAGGGCGAGCCGGCTGACCAGTTCCCGCTCGATGGTGTCGCGCAGCGGGGCGAACACCGAGGCGTGCATCGGCGGCCGCATCGTGTACATCGGCAGGCCGCCCCGGGCGCGCACGGCGGTGTGCAGCCAGTCGAGACGGTGTTCGCGCACCGACAGCATCCAGAAGTCGTCGTCGACGTGGCAGGCGATCTCGTACCACTCCCCCGCTTCGTCCAGCTCCCGCAGGATCTCGGCGAACCGGGGTTCGGGGGTACGCGCGAACGACTGGGTCACCACGTCACCGTGGTTCTCGGCGAAGTACTCCTCGACGCAGTCGTTCCACCGGGCGGTCAGCCAGACCGCCTCGGCGAAGTCGAGGGCTCCGGCGTACACGGCCGCGGCGGTGTCGCCGAAGCTCGCGCCGACGCAGAGGGCGGGCCGGAGGTCCAGCGTGTCCTCGGCCCAGTGCGCAAGGGCCAGGCAGGTGACGAGGAAGGACACCCGTTCACCGGCGGAGTACGCGCGGTCCGCCTGGCGGTAGCGGTCGAGGGTCGAGTAGCCGAGGGTGTCGTCGGCGATGTCGGTGAGCCGCCGGGCGACCGGGTTGATCAGCAGGAACTTGCCGAGGTCGGCGAACGGGCTCTGCCGTATGCCGGGAAAGGCGATCGCGGTCGCCGGGTCGCCGGCGCTCACCGCAGCGCCGATGCTTCGGCGGCGGGCCGCTCGCTCAGGATCTCGCGGGCGATGGCCTCGACGTAGTCGGTGATGGTGACGTCGTGGTCGAGGTACGGCACCAGCTCCCTGGTCCGCTCGTACAGCCGGCGGGTCCCGCTGGACAGCGCGTCCGCGCCGCCCCGGATGTCGACCGCCTGGCACGCGCACAGCAGCTCGAACGCGACGACGTACGTGGCGTTGTCCAGTGCCTCGCGGGCCTTGCGGGCCGCCACGAAGCCGAAGGAGACGATGTCCTGGAAGTCGCCCGTGCTGGTCAGCGACTGTATGGACATGGGCATCGCCATGGCCCTGGTCTCGGCGGTGAGCGACGCCGTCATGAACTGGCCGCCCATGAGCCCCAGTCGCAGGCCCGGGTTCTCCCGGCACAGGAAGGCCGGCAGGCCGTTGCTGTTGCTCTTGTCGAGGAATCGGTCGATCCGGCGGTTGGCCAGGTTGGTCAGGGTGGCCAGCGAGATGACCAGGTGGTCCATGGCCATGGAGACGTACTGGCCGTGGAAGTGGCCGTTGTGGAAGACATCGTTCTCCTCCGGCACCACCAGCGGGTTGTCGTTGGAGGAGTTCAGCTCGCCCTCCAGGGTGGCGCCGACCTGCTTCATGCTGTCCAGGACCGGGCCGAGGATCTGCGGGGTGCAGCGGATCGAGTAGGCGTCCTCGATGGGCTGCGAGGCGTGCTTGGCCGCGTCCTCCTCCATCTCACCGGCGAGCACGGTCTCGGTGTCGAGTTCGTTGACCGCCATCGACGAGTCCTTGAGGAGGTCCCAGAGCCGTTTGGCGATCTCCCGCTGGCCGAGGTGCGGCTTGAGTTCGTGCACCCGGGGGTCGAACGGCTTGGTCATGCCCCGCAGGCCCTCCACGGACAGCGCCGACACCGTCAGGTAGGTGTCGAGCAGCCTGCGGGCCCGGGAGAAGACGAGGCTGCCGAGGCCGACCATGCCCGACGTGCCGTTGATCAGCGCCAGGCCCTCCTTGAAGCTGAGGGTCATCGGCTCGATGCCGGCCTTGGCCAGGGCGTCGGCCCCCGGCAGGACCTCCCCGTCCAGCCGGGCCCTCCACTGCCCGACCCCCACCAGGGCGATGGCGGCGAGCGGGCCGAGGTCACCACTGGTGCCCAGCGAGCCCTTCTCCGGCACACAGGGGACGATGCCCGAGTTGTAGACCTGGATCAGCTTCTCCAGGTTGGCCGGGGAGATCGCCGAGTTGCCCCGGGACAGCGAGACGATCCGGGAGAGCATGATGGCGCGGACCGTGCGGTCGTCGAGGTGCTGTCCGACGTTCGTGGCCACCGCGTTGATCAGGTTCTCCTGGAGTTCCCGGGCCATCGACACGGGCACCAGCCAGTCGACGAAGCCACCCATGCTGGTGTTCACGCCGTAGATGACCCGGTCGTTCTCGACGAACTTCTCGAGGGTCTCGCGCGAGGTGCGCACGCGCTGCCACACCTCGGCGTCGAGCTCGACCGGGTCGTTCCCGGCCGCCGCGGCGTCCAGTCGGGCCAGGGTGATCGACTGGTTGGCCTTGATGGTGAGTGTCATGAGAGAGGCTCTCCTGGGGTCTGGTGATCACGTCCCCGCGATGACAGGGCAGGCGAGCCCCAGTCAAACCAGCCACGCTGACGCGGTGCACCGCCATCGCCCCCTATGCGCGCCCCGGATCCCCCTAACCGTGCCCTCCGCTACCGTTTCGGCGGTCGTCGCCCACGCGCTCGATCAGGACGAGGGCCGCGTCGTCCTGCTGCCGGCCGCCCCCGTGGCGGACGAGGTCCGCGCGCAGCGTGTCGAGCATGGCGGGGCCGGTCAGACCGGTCCAGTGCCGCAGCCGCTGCGCCAAGGGGTAGAACGTGCCGTCACCCGCACGGCACTCGGTGACGCCGTCGGTGTACAGCAGTATCCGGTCGCCGGGCCGGAAGCGGGCGGTCAGCACCTGATGTCCCCTCTCCGCGAGGTCGCCGAGGCCGAGGGGAAGGCCGCTCGTCGGCGGCGTGAGCGGGACCGTGCGGCCCGAGCCGCGCAGCAGCAGCGGCCGGGGGTGGCCGAAGCGGACGACGCGCACCACTTCCTCGTCGGGGATCTCCACCACGACGGCGGTGGCGAAGCACTCGGAGAAGGTGTTCGTCGCGCGCGCATGGCGTTGCGCGCCGGCCTCCAGGCGTTGGGCCAGGTGGTTCAGCGACCTCTCGGTGTGCGCGGCCTCCCGGAAGCAGGTCAGCAGCGCGGCCGCGGCCTCGACGGCGGGCAGGCCCTTGCCGCGGATGTCGGCGACGAGCACCCGCACCCCGTGGGCCGTGTCCAGGCACTCGTAGGCGTCTCCCCCGATGCGGGCCTGATGGTGTGCGGCGAGGTAGACACCGTTCAGGCGTACCGGCCCGAGGCGCTCGGGCACGGGGCGCAGCACCACGCGCTGCGCCGTCTCGGCGATCAGCCGGACGTTGACCAGTTCCCGTTCGCGGCGCATTCGCACGGCTCCCGCCTCCAGGGCCGCGACGGACACGGCGACCACGCAGAGGATCGTCACGCGGAACGGGGAGTCGACCAGCCAGCCGTTGCACCAGGCGATCAGCGTGGCGACGAGACCGGTGAGCAGACCCGTGCAGACGATGCCGGTCAGGGTGCAGGTGGCGGCGGCCAGCGCGGGTACGGCCGAGAGCACGGGGCCGAAGCGGGTGCGGAACGGCGCCCAGGCGTCCAGCACGGCCGCGGCGGTCAGGGCGAGGAGCGGCAGGGGGGTGCCGCGCAGCGCCTGCTCGAACCGGCCGCGAAGGCGGGGTGTGCGTATGCGCCGTACTTCGGCCACGGGTCTCTCCTGTCACTGCGGCCCCAAGCCGGGGTGTTCCAGAGTCGTCCGCGTGTACCTGTGCCGGGCATCCACCAGGTGGCTGACGCGCCGGTGGAAAGTCCGATTCGTGAGTCCGGTGGAACGCCGGAACCTGGCGCCGGCGTGGACGGGCCCGCAGGCCCGTTCCGGTGATCACGTCCGTGAATCCTCGTTGCGTCGGCTCGGCGTACCGCTGCGTGTGGTGTCGTTCTTCCGCTCGTCCATCCGCGCCCGGGCAGTCTGCCGGCCCGCCCCGGTGCCCGTGCGACGGACAAGGCGGGGAACGGAAACGGAGACCAGTGGATGGTGTGTTCAGCGGCCGTGCTGTCGTCGGCGGGTCAGACCTGGACCGCCGAGGACACGTGGCTCCTGATGGTCGTCGGCGTGTCCATCGCCGTCGTCGTCCTGCTCATCAGCTGGCTGAGGATTCACCCCTTCCTCGCCCTGACGGTGAGCGCGCTGACCGTCTCGCTGCTGGCCGGGGAGTCCGCCCAGAAGGCCGTCGTGTCCTTCACGACCGGCCTGGGCCGCATCACCGGTTCGGTGGGCGTGCTGATCATCCTGGGCGCCGTCCTCGGCCGCATGCTGGCCGACTCCGGTGGTATCGAGCAGGTCGTCGGCACGTTGACCCGCGCGGTCCGGCCGGAGCGGCTGCCGTGGGCGCTCACGCTGGTCGCGGCGCTCATCGGTCTGCCGATGTTCTTCGAGGTCGGCTTCGTGATGCTGATGCCCCTGGTGCTGCAACTGGCCGAGCAGACGAACTATCCGGTGCTGCGGGCGGGCATGCCGGTGGTGGCGGGTCTGGCCACGGTGCACGCGCTGGTCCCCCCGCATCCGGGGCCGCTCATCGCCATCCAGGCGGTGCACGCGCCGGTCGGGCTCACCATGCTCTACGGCCTGCTCGTGGCCGTGCCGTCCGCCATCGTCGCCGGGCCCCTGTTCACCGCCTACATCTGGCCCCGGGTGCCGGCGCACGTGCCCGCCGCCGCCACCGCCGCCTTCACCACCGGACCGCACCACGACGGCGCGGCAGGCACCGGCTCCGCCACGGAGGACGCCGGGCGTCCGCGCAGGCTGCCGAGCCTCTCGGTCACCATCGGCACCATCCTGCTGCCCATCGTCCTGATGACCCTCAAGGCCGTCTACGACAGCATGCCGAAGTCCCACGGCAGGCTGTACACCGTCGTCGAGTTCCTCGGCACGCCGATGATCGCCCTGCTGGTCACCGTGTTCGTCTCGCTGTTCACCTTCGGGTACTCGCTCGGCTCCAGCCGCCGTCACGTCCAGGCGTCCCTGGCCAGGAGCTTCGCGCCCGTCGCGGGTGTCATCGTGATCGTCGGTGCCGGTGGGGGCTACTCCCAGGCCCTGCAGGACACCGGTGTCGACCGGGCCGTCACCCTGGCGGCGGGCCACCTGCACATCCCGTTGCTGCTGCTCGCCTGGCTGATCGCGGCCCTGATGCGGACCATCGTGGGTTCCGGCACCATCGCCACCATCACCGCGGCGGGCATCGTCGGCCCGCTCTCGCACGGGCTGGCGCCCGCCGAGGCGTCCCTGCTCGCGCTGGCCCTGGGCTCGGGCGCCGCCTTCGCGGGGCACGTCAACGACGCGGCCTTCTGGATGGCCAAGGAGTACTTCGGCACGTCGATCGGTGGCACGCTCCGCACCTGGACGGTGTCCCACACCCTCCTCTCCCTCACGTCGTTGGGTTGTCTGCTGCTGCTCAGCACCGTGGTGTGACGCCGGCTCAGCCCGGGAAGCGTCCGGTGGACCGCAGGGACCAGCGGCGCTCGGCGTAGGCCAGGTCGTCGTGCCAGAGGCGCCCAGCGGCCTGCCGGACCAGCGGAGCGAGCAGCGGGCCGGCGCGGCGGGCCAGGGCGAATCCCGGGCGTCCGGAGGCGGCCACGACGGCTTCCACCACGGCGGTGCGCGGAGTGCCCGTCGCGTCGTGTCCGAGGGGTGTCGCGTGGGTCTCCACGACGGAGCCCTCGCCCTCGCCGTCGGTGATGCGCATGACGACGGTGCGCGGTCCGGGTGCGGTGAACTCCGCGCGTACGGGCACGACGAGCCGTCCGGCGACCTTGAAGGAGACGTCGACCGTGAAGGCGTCCGGCACGTCGCGGCCGTCCGGCGGGCGCGGGGTGTCGACGACGGCGAGGTCGACGAAGGAGTACGGGTGGAACCAGGCGCCGTGCCAGGGGTCGAGGCGGTTGGCCACCACGTCCTCCGGCTCGCATCGCCCGGTCCCCGTGTAGACGGCGACCAGCGCGCGGCCGGGTTCGGGGCGGGCCGGCACCGGTGGCAGGGTGGTGGGTTCCTCCCCGCCCACGTCGTCCAGGCGTACCCAGAGCAGCACTCCGTCGTCGTGCGCGGGCCAGGGCTCCCAGCCGGCGAACGGGGCGCCGTCCAGGGCGAGACCGTGCCAGTGGCACACCAGGGTGCCGCAGCGCACCGGGCTGTCCCGCAGCGGCGCGCCCAGGTGGGGGCAGACTCCGGGTCCGGCGACCAGGTCGCCTCGCGGGTCGCGCCAGAGGACCACCTCGTGTCCTTCGACGGTACGGGCCACGGGGCGGTCGGCGCGCAGGTCGCGGGAGGCGCCGACGACGTACCAGTTGCCGCTCGGCCGGGCCTGTGCACGCTTGAGGGCGTCGGCGATCAGTGCGGGCCGTGCCTCGCGCCAGGTCGGGCGCTGGCGTTCCCAGGCCACGGGGGCGCGGCGCAGGCGCAGGGGCAGGCGGCCGCGCCTGGGGGGACCGGCGGGTGTCACGTGGCCTCCTTGGTGCGGGTGGTCGACGGTGCGGTGGTGCCGGGGGTGTCCGGCGGCCTTCGGCGGGTGGCGAGGCGGGCCGCGGTGACCCCGAGCAGGCCGTCGGCGGCGGTGAGGGCGCGGCGGCGACGGGGCACGACCGCGCGGCGGTGCAGCACCGCCCAGCCGTCGGCGGCGACGGCGTCCAGGATGCCGCGGTAGAGGACGAACGCCGTGCGGATGCAGGGCCGGGTGACGGGGTCGAGCATGGGCACGCCGGGCGCCGCGCGGCGGTAGGCGGCGCGGGTGAGGGCCTCGAACGCGCGGAGCGCGGAGACGACGCGCTTGTCGGTGCGGCCGGTGTCCCGGCAGTGGCGGAGCAGGTCGCGGTCGACGCCGTGCGCGGCGAGCAGGTCCTGGGGGACGTAGATCCGGCCGCGGTCGAGGTCCTCGCCGACGTCCCGCAGGAAGTTGGTCAGCTGGAAGGCGACTCCGAGTTCGGCCGCGTAAGGTGCGGCCTCCTCCCGGGGGACGACGGTGCCGAGGACGGGGACCATCTGCAGGCCGATCACGGCCGCCGAGCCGTGCATGTAGGCGCGCAGGGCGTCGTGGTCGGCGTACTCGGTGACGGTCAGGTCGCTGCGCATGGAGCCGAGGAAGTCGGTGAAGTGGCGGTGCTCGATGCCGTAGCGGCGGCTGGTGTCGGCGAGGGCGACGGTCACCGGCGCTGCGCCCGCGCCGCCGGCGAGTCCGTGGGCGAGGTCGTCGCCCAGCCGGTCGAGCGCGGCGGCCCGCTCTCGTGTCCCGTCGTCGGCGAGGCGGCGCAGGTCACCGTCGCAGACGTCGACGATGTCGTCCGCGTGGCGGGCGAAGCCGTACAGGGCGTGCACGGCGGGGCGCCGGCCGGGCGGGAGCAGCCGGGTGGCGAGGAAGTAGGTGCGGCCGTGGCGTGCGTTGAGCCGGCGGCAGTGGGTGTAGGCGTCACGCAGCCGCGGCTCCGTGATGCCGGCGGCGTCCAGTTCGCGGGCTGTCATCGTCGGGCTCCTCGCGTCGTCGGAGCGGGCCGGCCGGTGGTGGCGGCGCGTGGACGCGGCCCGGTGATGCGGGCGGCCGCGAGCTTTCCCGAGAGCAGGACGGGCGGCACGCCGACGCCGGGGGTGGTGCCGCACCCGGCGAGGACGGCGTTGGCGGAGCCGCGCACCAGGTTGCGGGGGCGGAACGGGCCGGTCTGGCCGAACGTGTGCGCGGCGGAGAACGGGGTTCCCGCGGCGTGTCCGAGCCCGGTCCAGTCGGCGGGGGTGACCAGGCATTCGGTGTCGATGGCCGAGGCGATGCCGGTCAGGCCCCTGCGGTCCAGTTCGCGCAGCAGGCTGTCGCGGTAGCGGGGGGCGAGGTCGGGCCAGTCGACGGCGCCCGGGCCGATGTCGGTGTTGGGGCAGGGGGCGAGGACGTAGTGCAGGTGGCGGCCGGGTGG
>NZ_JAJSZC010000288.1:0-8118 GCF_036815105.1 Streptomyces sp. IBSBF 3136 | reverse complement strand
GGGTGGGGCTGGTCACGGGACAAGGGTACGGGGCGGCCGGGGGCCCTCCGTCCGGCGCTCACCCGTGAGCGACCCGGGCCCGCACAACCGGGCGGCAGCCCGCGGACCTCACCGGCCACGGACCTCTCACCGAGAGGACCCCGCCGACGGAACCACTCACCCGCGCAGCCGTGCCCCGCAGTGCGGCCAGGGGGTGGCGCCCCGGCGCAGGTAGAGCTTCTTGGCGCGGAAGGTCTGCTCCTCCGCGGGCGCGTCCTGGGGGCGGCCGCTGCCGCCGAGGCTCTGCCAGGTGCGCGTGTCGAACTGGTAGAGCCCGCCGTACGTCCCGGAGGGGTCCACGGCGTCCGGGCGGCCGCCGGACTCGCAGACGGCGAGGCCGCGCCAGTCGAGGTGCTCGGCGCCCTGCACGGAGTGCGGCCGCGGCCTGGTGCCGACCCGCACCAGCTGCTTGCGCGGTCCGCGCACCACCTCGGACGTCACCCGGCGCGGCTTCTCGCGTACGCCGTTGACGGTGCGCAGGTAGTAGGTGACCCGCCGCAGCCCGGGCCGGCCCGGGCGTTCGACGACCTCGGTGCCCTTGAAGAGGGTGGGGTCGGCGATCCGCTGCACGTCGAAGGGGATCGGCTCCTCGCGGATCTCCCTGCTGCCGGACACCCGCAGGACGGTCACCGTCTGGCCGTCGCGCGGGAAGCTGCCCGGCGGCACGGAGGTGGTGTCCTGGCCGTGCAGGGTGATGCCGGCCTCCTCGACGGCCTCGCGGACGGTGGCCGCGTTGGTGCGGATGGTGCGGGTGCGGCCGTCCGCCATGATCGTGACGGCGCGTTCGGTGCGCACGTCGAGGGCGAGACCGGCGCGTCCGATGCCGTGGGAGCGGGAGGCCGACAGGTACGCGCCTTCCGCGCGCACGCCCATCTCCCGCAGCGCCCCCTCCACGGTGTGCGCCGTCGTCCACACCTCGCGCTGCTCACCGTCCAGCGTGAGCCGCACCGGGCGCCCGTAGCGCACGGACACCTCGTCGCCGCTGGCGAGGGGGGCGTCGCGGGACGGCGCGACCATGTCGTGCTCACCGACCCGCACGCCTTCCTCGGCGAGCAGCTCCGACACGTCGCCGGCGAACGTGTGCAGGGTGCGCGGCCTGCCGTCGACGCTCAGCTCGACGGCTTTGTCGTTGGCGACGAAGGCGGTGGTGCCGCCGGCCAGGAACGCGACGACCAGCGCCTGCGGCAGCAGCCGGCGCACGGCGGACTCGGGGCGCTCGGCGGAGCGGGCCCTGCGCCGCCGGGCGGCCCGGCCGCCCGTCGCGGCGGGCCGCGCGGAGTCCAGCACCACGGTGGGCTCCCCGGACGCCGGTACGACCGCGGACTCCCCGCGGTCCAGGACGACCGTGGGCTCCCCGCGTTCCAGAATCACCGTGGGCTCCCCGCGCTCCAGGATCACCGTCTCGGCGTCCGGCGCGGCCGTCCACGGCACGCTCGTCACCTGGCGCGGCAGGGGCAGAGCCGGCTCGGTGACGAAGTACGCCTCCGCCTCGTAGGCGGGCCGGTAGGTGTCCCGGTACACCCCGTACGGCAACGTCTCCGCGGTGTGCACGGAGGCGTCGGGGCCGTGCGGGTCGTACGTCTCGAACTGCGGCTTGCTCACGCCGACACGCTCCAGGAGGGCCAGAGGGGTCCGAATCGGGCCCCCAGAACCTAGCGGAGCGACCGTCACTCTCCAAAGCGGCTCGACTACGCACAGTTGCCCACCGAACGTGCGCGCAGGTGCCTCACGTACCTCGGTGACCTCAGGCGCCTCGGTGACCTCAGTAGCCGAAGGCGCGGGCCGTGTTGGCACCCAGGGCGGTCGCCAGGGCGTCCTCGTCGAGGCCGCGCACGGCGGCCATCGCGCGCACCGTGACCGGGATCAGGTACGGGGCGTTGGGCCGTCCGCGGTAGGGCGCCGGGGTCAGGAAGGGCGCGTCGGTCTCCACCAGGACCAGTTCCAGCGGGGCGACGGCGAGCGCGTCCCGGAGGTTCTGGGCGTTCTTGAAGGTGACGTTGCCCGCGAAGGACATGTAGTAGCCCTCGCGGGCGCAGATCTCGGCCATCTCGGCGTCGCCGGAGTAGCAGTGGAAGACGGTGCGCTCGGGGGCGCCCTCCTCCTTCAGGACGCGCAGGACGTCGGCGTGGGCGTCGCGGTCGTGGATGACGAGGGTCTTGCCGTGCCGCTTGGCGATCTCGATGTGGGCGCGGAACGACCGTTCCTGGGCGGCCTTGCCCTCGGGGCCGGTGCGGAAGTGGTCGAGGCCGGTCTCGCCGACGCCCCTGACCTGGGGCAACGCGGCGAGCCGGTCGATCTCGGCGAGGGCCTCGTCGAGCGCCGTGTCGCCGCCGGGCTCACGCGCGCCCTGCCGCGACCAGCCGTCGGGGTCGCCGTGCACGATGCGGGGCGCCTCGTTCGGGTGCAGGGCGACGGTCGCGTGGACGCCGCCGTGCGCCGCGGCGGTCTCGGCGGCCCAGCGGGAGCCGGCGAGGTCGCAGCCCACCTGGACGACCGTCGTGACGCCCACGGAGGCGGCCTTGGCGAGGGCTTCTTCGACGCTGCCGGACTGCATGTCGAGGTGGGTGTGGGAGTCGGCGACGGGCACCCGCAGGGGTGCCGGGAGCGGCGGAGCCGCGTTCTTGTCGCCCTTGTGTGCGGCGCGGCCGGCGTTCGAAGGCATGCTCCGATCCTACGAAAGGGGGACGCTCTCGAACGCCGGTGTCCCGCTCGGCCGGGGTGCTCCGCCCGGTGTCCCGCTCGGCCGGGACGCTCGGCTCAGCTCGCCCGGCGCTGGAAGGGGTGCAGGAGATCGGACAGGTGCCAGTGGTGCGGTTCCTTGGCCTCCCCCGGCACCTGCGGGGTGGTCTGCCCGGGCACCTGCGGGGTCTCGACCGGCCCCGCCTGCGGCACCCGGTGCTGCCGCTCGGCGGCGCCGCGCACCGACGAGACCTGGCCCGCGCGCATGATCCTGACGACGCGCCCGTCGCAGTTCTGGCACGCGGGCCGGCTCAACGGGGACGGGACGACCCGGTCGTCGGCCACGTACGTCACGAACTGCTGTCCGTGCAGGTCCGTGTGGTGCTCTATCGCGTACGACTGCTCCCACCCGTGCCCGCACCGCATGCAGGCGAACGCGTACGACTCGTGAACGACGGCGGTGGCCGTGCCGCGGAGGCCGGTCTGCCCTGCGATCTCACTCATGCCAGCTCCTCTTGTCCGCTGGACAAGCGCCCCGGTACGGGTTCCCCCCGGAACCCTGGGGCGAGGGACGGTCACGTCCCTTCGACCAGTGGACGCCTCCGCCGTCGCGAACGCATCAGTCCTGTCGAGTGTTGGAGGCGTTTTGGACGTTCCTTGCCGAAACGGCCCTCGCTGAGGGGTGTGGGCTTTGCCTTCGGAGCCGGCCTTTTGCCCTCCCATGGGGCGCACGCTCAGCCGAGAAGAGTCCTGCTCAGAGAGCGTGTGCGCGGCTGGAGCGCGGTCAGAGCGCCCCTTCTTTCTTCGCCGCAACCACCGCGTCGAACACCGTCCGCTTCGGCAGCCCGGCCGCCGCCGCCACCGCCGCGATGGCCTCCTTGCGGCGCTCGCCCGCCTCCTCCCGGACGCGCACCCGCCGGACCAGTTCCTCGGCGTCGAGCTCCTCGGGCCCGGCCTCGGGGGCGCCCTCGACGACGACGGTGATCTCCCCGCGCACGCCCTCGGCGGCCCACCGCGCCAGCTCGTCCAGCGGGCCCCGCCTGACCTCCTCGTACGTCTTGGTCAGCTCACGGCACACGGCGGCCCGCCGGTCCGCGCCGAAGACCTCGGCCATGGCGGCGAGGGTGTCGTCGAGCCGGTGCGGGGCCTCGAAGTAGACGAGCGTGCGCCGTTCGGCGGCGACCTCCCGCAGCCGGGACAGCCGCTCCCCCGACTTGCGCGGCAGGAAGCCCTCGAAGCAGAACCGGTCGACCGGCAGCCCGGACAGCGCCAGGGCGGTGAGCACGGCCGACGGGCCGGGGACGGCGGTGACCCGGACGTCCTTCTCCACGGCGGCGGCGACCAGCCGGTAGCCGGGGTCGGAGACCGACGGCATGCCCGCGTCCGTCACCAGCAGCACGCGCGCGCCGCCGAGCAGCTCCTCGACCAGTTCGGGGGTGCGGGCGGCCTCGTTGCCCTCGAAGTACGACACCACGCGGCCCTTGGGGGACACGCCGAGCGCCTGGGTGAGCCGGCGCAGCCGCCGCGTGTCCTCGGCGGCGACGACGTCGGCGCCCGCCAGCTCCTCGGCCAGCCGGGGCGGCGCGTCCGCGATGTCGCCGATGGGGGTACCTGCCAGGACAAGGGTTCCAGTCACGCCCCCATCCTCGCAGGCGCTCGCGGGCCGGTGGGAAAGCGGCCGTGTCCCGACCGGTACCGCCATGCACGGGACTCACACAGATCGGTTCCCTACGATGGCGCGGTGACCAGTACCGCGTCCTCCACGGACCTCCGGCAGGGCCAGGCACCGCACGACCGGCGGACGCCGTGGCAGCAGCGGCTGCGCCGATTCGGCTACACGCCCGCCACGGACGCGCCCGCCGGCGACCTACGGGACCGGCTGGTGCCGCCGTACGCGGCGCCGAGCCCCCGCCTGTGGCAGGCCCTGGGCGCGCCGCCGGTGCTCGCGGACCGGATCACGCGCTGGTCGGGCTGGGCCGGTCCGCTGCTGGTCACGCTGATGGCGGGCGTGATGCGGTTCTGGAACCTGGGCAGCCCCCGGGCGGTGATATTCGACGAGACGTACTACGCCAAGGACGCCTGGGCGCTCGTCCACCGCGGGTTCGAGGTCAACTGGGACAAGAACGCCAACGACCTCGTGCTGCAGTCGCACGGCCACCTGACGATCCCCGCGGACGCCGCGTACGTCGTGCACCCGCCGGTGGGCAAGTACGTCATCGGCCTGGGCGAGCTGATGTTCGGGTTCAACCCGTTCGGCTGGCGCTTCATGACGGCGCTGCTCGGCACCCTCTCCGTGCTGCTGCTGTGCCGGATCGGCCGCCGCATGTTCCGCTCGACGTTCCTCGGCTGCCTGGCGGGCGCGCTGATGGCGGTGGACGGCCTGCACTTCGTGATGAGCCGGACCGCGCTGCTCGACGGCGTGCTGATGTTCTTCGTGGTGGCCGCGTTCGGTTGCCTGGTGGTGGACCGGGACCGCTCACGGCGGAAACTGGCCGAGGCGTTGCCCGCCGGCCCCGACGGCATGGTCCGCCCGGACGAGCGGGTGGCCGACACCTTCCGGTTCGGGTGGCGGCCCTGGCGCTGGGGCGCCGGGCTGATGCTGGGCCTGGCCTTCGGCACCAAGTGGAACGGCCTGTACATCCTCGTCGCGTTCTGCCTGATGGCGGTGGTGTGGGACGTCGGGGCGCGCAAGGTGGCCGGCGCCCGGCACCCCTACCTCGCCGCGCTGAGGCACGACACGGGCATCACGTTCCTCGCGACGGTCCCGGTGACGATCGCGGTCTACCTCGCGTCCTGGACCGGCTGGATCCTCTCCCCGACGAACGGCACCGGCGGCTACTTCCGCAACTGGGCGGCGACCGACGGCCGGGGCGGCAACTGGACCTTCCTGCCTGACTGGCTGCGGAGCCTGTGGCACTACGAGCACGAGGTCTACGACTTCCACGTCCACCTGTCGTCCCCGCACACCTACCAGTCCAACCCGTGGAGCTGGATCCTGCTGGGCCGCCCGGTGTCGTACTTCTACGAGTCCCCCTCCCCCGGCGCGGACGGCTGCCCGTCCGACGCCGGCCAGAAGTGCGCCCGCGAGGTACTGGCCATCGGCACGCCCCTGCTGTGGTGGGCGGCCTGCTTCGCGATCCTGTACGTCCTGTGGCGCTGGGCCTTCCGCCGCGACTGGCGGGCCGGCGCCATCGCCTGCGGCATCGCGGCCGGTTACCTCCCCTGGTTCATGTACCAGGAGCGGACCATCTTCCTCTTCTACGCGGTCGTCTTCCTGCCGTTCCTGTGCCTTGCGGTGGCGATGATGATCGGCGCCGTCATCGGCCCACCGGGCTCCTCCGACACCCGCCGCGTCATCGGCGCCTCGGCGGCGGGCGTCCTGGTCCTGCTGATCGCCTGGAACTTCATCTACTTCTGGCCCCTGTACACGGGCCAGGCGATCCCGATCGACTCGTGGCGGTCGCGGATGTGGCTGGACACCTGGGTGTAGCGGGGCACACCTAGCGGGGCACACCCGACAGGCGGCGACCGGCCCGGCGTCCACCCGGCCGGGCCGATTGTCGCAAGCCTGCTACGGAGTGCGGCCCGACGTCACCCGTGGGGCCGGGGACCTTAATGTGGGGGGAATCGTTGGGGAGTGTGAGGGCTGCGGGGACCCTGGGGAAGGCGCGGAGGAACTGAGGCTGTGGGCAAGAGAAGGCGCGTCGCCGAGCGACGGAAGACCGGACCCGCCGTGCTCGGCGGGATGATCGCCGTGGTCGTCGGCGGCGCCGGCCTCGGCGCCTACGCGCTCTACGGCGTCGGTGCCGCGGCCGACGAGCGCGACTCGGGCCACAAGACCGTCAGGACCGGCCCGCCGACCGCCGCCGAGGTCCACACGGTGACCACGCGTTTCCTCACCGCCTGGCAGAAGGGCAGGGTGTCCGAGGCCGCGGCCGCCACCGACGACCCGTCCGCCGCCACCTCCCTGCTCACCGGCTACACCAAGGACGCCCACCTGAAGGACGTCACGCTCACCGCCGGCTCCGCCACCGGCGCCAAGGTGCCGTTCTCCGTGAAGGCCACGGTGTCGTACCAGGACCTGAGCAAGCCGCTCGCCTACGGCAGCGCCCTGACCGTGGTCCGGCGGGCGAGCGACGGCAAGCCGCTGGTCGACTGGCACGCCTCCGTGATCCATCCGGACCTGGGGGACGGCGACACGCTCGTCACCGGCGAGTCCGGCACCCCGCCCATCAAGGCGCTGGACCGCGAGGGCGCCGAGCTGACCACGGCCGCCTATCCGTCGCTGGGCACCGTGCTGGACGGTCTGCGTGAGAAGTTCGGCAAGACGGCGGGCGGCAAGGCGGGCGTCGAGCTGCGCGTGGTGCGCGGCAAGGCGTCGAAGACGGCCAAGTTGTCCGACAAGACGCTCGTGGAGCTGAGCAAGGGCACGCCGGGCACGGTGCGGACCACGCTGAGCCCGACCCTCCAGGCGGCCGCCGAGCGGCAGGTCGGCAAGCGGCCGCGGGCCTCGGTGGTCGTCATGCGGCCCTCGACGGGCGAGATCCTCGCGGTCGCCAACAGCGGGCACGGCTTCAACACCGCCTTCCAGGGTTCGCTGGCGCCCGGCTCCACCATGAAGATCATCACGTCGACGATGCTGTTCGAGAAGAAGCTCGTCACCCCCGCCGCCTCGCACCCCTGCCCCAAGACGTACAAGCTGGCCGGCTGGACGTTCCACAACGACGCCGACTCGGAGATCAAGAAGGGCTCGTTCAAGCTGAGCTTCGGGGCCTCCTGCAACAACGCCTTCATCAACTTCGCGCCGAAGCTGTCGAACAGCGACCTGACGAAGGAGGCCCAGCAGGTCTACGGCCTCGGCCTGAACAACTGGGCGATCGGCGTCCCCACGTTCGACGGCTCCGTGCCGGTGCAGAGCGGCGCGCAGATGGGCGCCTCGCTGATCGGGCAGGGCGGGGTCCGGATGAACCCGCTGAACATGGCCTCGGTGTCGGCGACGGTGGAGTCCGGCGTCTTCCGCCAGCCGTACCTGGTGTCGCCCTCGGTGGACCACCGCACGGTGGCGAAGGCCGCGCGCACCATGTCGTCGAAGACGCAGTCCCAGCTGAAGGAGGTCATGCAGTACACGGCGGCGTACGGCACGGCCGCCAAGGCGATGGCGGGGCTGGGCCCGGACTACGGCGCCAAGACGGGCTCCGCCGAGGTCGACGGCCAGAAGAAGCCGAACGGCTGGCTCACCGCGTACCGGGGCGACCTCGCCGCGGCCGGCGTCGTCGAGGCGGGCGGCCACGGCGGTGACACCGCCGGTCCGATCGTGGCGGCCCTGCTGAAGCTGGGCGGCTGATCGGCCGCGTACGGGCGGGCGTTCAGCCGTGCACGGGCGGGCTGGCGGGCCGCGTG
>NZ_JAJSZC010000287.1:0-8173 GCF_036815105.1 Streptomyces sp. IBSBF 3136 | reverse complement strand
TTGTTGGTGGGGGCGGGGTTGGTCTAGGCGGGCGGCTGGGCTTTCAGGGCTTGGATGAAGTGGGCGAAGGCTGTGGATGGGAAGGTGAGGGTTGCTCTTGCCGGGGTTTTTGAGTCCCTGATGGCTATGTGAGCGGGCGAGGTCGCGACCTCCACGCAGTTGTTGCCGTCGCCGCCGCCTGAGTAGGACGACTTCCGCCAGTTGTCGGGGGTGGTCACGGTAGGTCTCACAGCTCCTTGGCCACTCTGTAGATGACGTCACGCGAACGATCGGGGTCGAGTGATGCGGCTTCTACCCTACGGAAAAGCGTGCGAAAAACGCCGAGTTGAGCCTCGGAGTCGATGAAGCCGGTGCCGTGAGGCGCGTCGCGAACGGCCGTGTCCAGCTTGGGTACCGCACCGCCCGCGAGCATCATGGGGCTCCAAGCCCCGCCGAAACCGTCCAGGTCGAAGGGGATGACGCGCACGGTGATGTGGTCGGCCTCGGAAAGTTCCAGAACACGGAACAGCTGAGCCCGCGCGTCGGCTCTGTCACTGAGTCTTATGCGCAGTGCTGCCTCGTGGACGACTGCCCGGTAGGGAGTGGGATCGAGCCCGACGAGGATCGCCTTGCGCTGCATGCGGTGCTGGACACGCAGTTCCAGGTCTTCCTCGGGGAGTTCGGGAATCCTGGAGGAGAAGGCGGCGCGGGCGTACGCGGGAGTCTGAAGCAGACCGGGGATGAACAGGAACTCCACGTCACACCGATACGTGGAGTGGTGTTCCAACTCGGCGAGGTCAAGAAACGGTGTGGGCAGGCGTTGCCGATATTCCTCCCACCAGCCCCGCGTTCGGTCGGTCGCCATGGCCACCAGGGCAGCGATCAGCTCACTGTCCGAGCAGGAGTAGTTGGCGGCGAGTAGGCGCAGCCGCTTCTCGCTCACCCCGGCGAGACCGGACTCGATCTGGCTGATCTGTGGAGCGCTCACGCCCAGCAGGGCGGCCGCCTCCCGTGAGGAGAGGCCCGCCGCATCGCGAAGTCTCCGCAGCTCGACCGCCAGGCGCATCTGACGTGCCGTTGGCTCGACCCGTTTCGCCACCGACCAGTCCTTCCGACGCGCCAGTACGACTCGTTCGGGGTCAGATTACGCCTACCGGTTGCGAGATCTAAATGTTGCCCCCTACTTTCAGTGACTAGCGCCCCACTCTGCGGAAGCGCACCGCTTCGTCCTGCCACGACGAACGCGGCAATGCCACTGCACCCGAATCCCCCTTGGCTGAACGGAGTTCCTCATGCCCGAGACCTGGGACTACACCCTCTACATCCCCAACGATCTGAGAGCCGTGACGGTGTGCCGCCGCACCCTCCGCATGGTCCTGACGCTGCACGGCCTGATCCGGCTCGTCGACACGGCGGAGCTCCTGGCGACGGAACTGATCTCGAACGCGGTGCGGCACACGAAGGGGCCGGCCGCACTCAGGGTCCGCCGAACGGCGCAGGGCGTGGTGTGGATCGGAGCCTGGGACACCGACCCCGGACCACCGGAGCCGCCACAGCCGTTGGACCAGATCTCCGAACTGGCGGAGAGCGGACGCGGCCTCGCCCTGATCCGGGCCTGCGCGGACTACTGGGGCTGGCAGCCGTCGGGCCGGTTCGGGGACCGCGGCAAGTACGTGTGGTGCGAACTGGAGGCGGCGTGATGGCCGGCTCGCCTCACGAGGCACTCCACCGGATCTTCCAGAAGGACCCCGCCCTACTGACCCGGGCATTACAGCGGGTGCTGCACGTGCCGTTCCCCGAACCGAGGGAGATCGCGGCAATGAACGTGGACCTCACGGAGATCGAACCGGTAGAGCGCCGCGTGGACACGCTGCTGCGGGCGGAGACGGACGAAGGCACGTACCTCTTGGTCGTGGAATCACAGGGCAAGGCGGACGACCGAAAACGCGGCAGCTGGCCGTATTACTTGTCCTACCTGTACGAGAAGTACCGCTGCGAGCCGGTCCTGATCGTGATCACCCAGAGCAGCGCAACGGCCCGCTGGGCGTCCCGACCCATCCGGCTCGGCTTCCCCGGCTGGCACTCGCTGACCGTACGGCCCCTCGTGCTAGGCCCGGACAGCGTGCCGGTGATCACGGACGAGCGCCAGGCCGAACGCGACGTACCCCTTGCGGTGCTCTCGGCGATGACACACGGGCGCGGCCCCCAGGCCGCCGCCATACTGGAATCCCTGGCATCCGCCCTGCGGACCGTCGACCCCGACAATGCCGCCGTCTTCGTGCAGTTCATCGACTCATGCCTGACCGACCCCCAGGCGAAGCAGATGTGGAGGGACCTGATGACAGCGATCCAGTACTTCTGGCGTCACCCGCTGGCCGAGCAGGTGCGGGAGGAGGGGCGGGAACAGGGCCGGGAAGAGGGCCGCGTCCAGGATCGCCGGGAAATGGTCCTCCGCATCCTGGAATGGCGCGGCGTTCAACTGGCCGATGCGATCCGCGAGCAGGTGGAGGCGTGCACCGACCTGGACCAGCTTGAGACGTGGGCCCAACGGGCGGTGCACGCCACGGACGCGTCGGAGTTGTTCGCCGAGGAGTGACAGCGGGACGGGATTCACCCCTGGCGAGACGGTTACCGAAAGGGAAGGTTGAGCCAGGGGCTGCCGGGGTCGGACATCAGGATCCGGTGGGCGTCGACCATGTCCTGGTACCAGTCGCCGAACTCCTCCTCATCGAAGTGGAGGCACCGTCCGAGGATGTAGGCGGCGGAGAAGTCCTGCCACGACCTGTAGGAGTGGGAGGCCACTCGGCCGGCTTGTACGACGGCGTACTCGGCCTCCTCCAGCGTGCCGAACCGGGCCCCGAGGCCCCACCGGGCCATCTTCGAGGCCCGCCCGAGGTCCCACGCGTCGACTGAGGAGACGTACGCCCCCTCATCGAGCACGCCGTCGGCACGCATGCGAGCTTCATAGCGGGTGATACGCCCGATGAGCCGCTGGACTCCCTCGATCTGCGCCACGATCTCGGGCTCGGGGCGAGGCTCCGTCCTGGTGACACCGTCTCCGGTGACCACGACCGAGCCCTCGGACTTCGCGCGGATGACGTTGGCTGCGGCCTGCCGCCAGTACCCCGGGTCGACGTGCCCGCCGAAGTCCCGGGCGATGGTGCGGCGCAGCCCGAGGGCGAAGTCCCAGACCGAGCTGTGCTGCTCGCAGGCGAGGAGGTCGCGGAGGTAGTGCTGCCACTCCTCGCGGGTGGTGATGCCCCACCACTCGCGAAGCCGCTTCCGCTCGTTTATGTATCCCGTCCCGTGCCAGCCCATGGCATTCCATACGGACCCGTTGCTGACGCACAGGAGCGCTCCGCAGGCGAGGCCATGGGCGACAGATCCCTGAAGTGGGCCACCCACCCGGAGAGTGAGCAGCCTGTGGCGGCCGCCAAGGGGGCGACCGGGCCGATGATGCTGAGCCCACGCCCCGGAATGAGGTGGGGCCGCCGGGAGGAACGCCTCACAGGGGCTGCCCGGATTGACCACGATCCACGCGGGACGCCCCGGCTTCCACGCATCGGCGAGCCACCCGAGGCTGTGGATACCGAACACCCGATGCGGTTCGGGAGCGGGCAGCATGCCCACGGTGTACACCGCCCAGATTGGACCTCCGACACGCGGATCGTGCCCGAAGACCGAGTACGTCGTGCTGGGGTCGGTATCCGCTCTGTCCCGCAATATCTCGTGATACAGCGGTTCCCGCGCCAGCCTGTCGAAGTACGCGGCCCAGTCCTCACGCGACTTGGCCTCGAACAACGCCTGCTCGATCTCCGTCGGCGGCGTCCAGGCCGACGGTGCTGGGGTTCCGAAACCTGCTGGCGGCGGACCAAATGACATGAGGCTGTCTGACCTCCTGCTGCGACGAGATAGATTCTGAATATTTGCGGTCAATAGTTCCTTGGAGGCACTCAGACCGATCAGGAGTCAGACGAAAGGTAAACAGGGGCGTGAAACTACGTGCATCAATGAGGCGCGAATATTTGATCCCGGAGTCATCACACCCCAGAGAAACTGAAATCACGGCTCGTGGACTTAGTGTTGACCTCCCGGGCCCTCTGCGTCGACCAAACTTCTCGAACATCGGCTTTCGGTACTCCAGGAAATCCCCCTCCAGCTTTTCGATGATCTTTGTCATTTCCTCGGCTCGGTTCACCGTGTTTCCACAGTTGTGTCTGAGCATGTGCTCTCGCGCCAATTTTCCCAGGTGCTGGTTAGACTTCGTTGGTGTACGCGGTCAGCTTTGAGATAAAGGCGACTTCGGAAACGGCACGGATGCGACTCTCGGGCGACACCACATTGAGGGTGACGCCGTTCTCTCCGGAAAGGGAAACGTCCGCCCTGATGGCGGTCCCGAAACCGTCCAATGTGATCGCATGGAGGCCGCTCAGTGAAATCTCGACCTGCACAGTATTGAAACCCTGTGCCGCCCATTTGCGTGGAGGCTGGTCCGGGTAAAGAGGGAGGTCCAGGCGCAGCTTCAGAGTCGGTCCGTCTTCATGCAGAACCACCTCATGAACGCGAACTCCGGAGAGTTCCGGTGGGGCGCCCCGGTAAACGGCGACGATTCCCTCGGGATTATGCAGCAACGATGTCCATGACACGCTGAATCATCCTTCCGCCCCGAGGGGACTAGTATTCATAATGTTGTGCAGTGCCTGGGACCTTACCAGTCCGCGGGTTTTCCCATGGCCGGACGTTAAAGTGCGGTCCCTGGTCGCCCACCCCACCTTCACCATAATAGTGCCCGTACCCGTGATCTTGGATGATTACCCTGCTCCCGTCACTTCGCGTGTATACGTATTCTCGAGTCATTACGGGATTGAACGAATCGTCCATGACCTGTTGGCCAGTGCGGTCTGTCATGGGAACCATACGGATCTCGTCCGGCTGCTGAGACATGGGGAGACCCAAGTCACGCTTCGCCTCCCGGAATGCGGCGTTTCGACTGCTTGAGTGCTTGTGGGAGGGGTCCTCCGGGCAACCTTCTGGTGCAAGGCCGAGAGGATCACCCCACGTATGCGGATTGTGGACGTAGGTAGAGGGGTTAGGGGAGGGCGCGAGTCCGAGGGGATCGAAGGTAAGGTAGCGGGCGGTTTCGGGGTCGTAGTGGCGGAAGTAGTTGTAGTGGAGCCCGGTTTCCGGGTCGTAGTACTGCCCCGGGAAGCGCAGAGGCGTATACGTCGTGCTGTCGGCCGCCCAAGCCGTCGTACCCCACAGCGTGCTTCGAGTACGCCAGGCGATGTCGCCGTTCTCGTCGACGAGTTCGCTCGGCGTGCCAACAAGGTCAGTGACAATCGCGAAGAAGCGGGAGTCGATCTCGTTCTGCGGGGCGTCGGCCGCTGTGATGCGTTCCGTCTGGGTCAGGGGGCGTAGGCCCTGGTGGTCCCAGGTCAGGGTGACCGGGTGGGGTAGCTCCACCGACGTCGTCGTCTGTTCGCAGAGTGTGGTGCCGTCCCAGGTGAAGTCCACCCTCTCCAGCACCGTCTCGCCGTCCGGCGCCAGGCGGAGCTTCGCCGTACGGCGGCCCAGCGGGTCGTACGTGTAGCGCCAGCGGGTGCCGTCCGGGGTCACGACCGAGGTCAGGCGGTCCTCGGGGTCCCATTCGTAGTGCCAGGTGTCCGGCTTGCGTGACAGGCGGGTCTTCTGGCGGAGGGTGATGCGGCCCAGGGCGTCGTGTTCGTAGCGGACGCTGCCTGCGCGGGTGATGCGGGTGCCTGTGTAGGTGCGCGGGCCTATTGCCTCCTGGCCCGGGTGGTTCGACGGCCAGCTCGCCTGGGTCTGGTTGCCCGCCTCGTCGTAGGCGTAGCGCTCCGTCCAGCCCGCCGCGTGGACCGCCGTCACCCGGCCCGCCGCGTCGAGGTCGAAGTGGCGGGAGCCGGAGAGCTGGTCTTCGATGCCTATCAGGTTGCCGTCAGCGCGGTAGGTGTACGCCCGGTGTTGCACCGTGCGGCCCTCCAGACCCGTCACCGACTGCGTGGTCAGGCGGCCCAGCGCGTCGAAGGCGTGCTCCAGCGTGACCGTCTCGCCTATGCGGCGGGACAGTTCGCGGCCCGCCTCGTCGTAGGTGAAGTCGATCGCGCGGCCCGAGGCGACCATGCCGGTTCGGCGGCCGGCCGCGTCGTAGGACCAGGTGGTGGTCGCGCCGGTGGGCGTGGTGCGGCCGGTGCGGCGGCCCAGGTCGTCGTACGTGTACGTCACCGTGCGGCCGTCGACCGATTCCGAGTGCAGGCGGCCGTGGCGGTCGCGCAGCAGCGTGAGCGTCGTGCCGTCGGGGCCGGTGGCCTGGGCGAGCTGGTCGGTGAGGTCGTACGCGTACGTCGTGACCCGGCCGGCGGCGTCCTTGCGGGTCACCTGGCCCAGTTCGTTGCGCTCGAAGGACGCCACCTCGCCGAGAGCGTTGCTGCGGGCGGCGAGACGGCCCGCGACGTCGTACGCGTACCTCAGCGCGCGGTCGTCGAAGTCCGTCTCCGTCACCAGGCGGCCCGCCGCGTCGTACTCGTACGTCCACGTCAGGCCCTGCGGGTTGGTGACCCTCGTCAGACGCAGTTCGCTGTCGTGGTCGAACTCGTAGCGGACTCCGTCCGGGCCCGTGCGTGCCGTCAGCAGGTCGAAGTGGGTGTACTCGAAGCGGGAAACGCCGCCGAGCGCGTCCGTGTGGCTCGTGCAGTTGCCCTCGCCGTCGTACGTCCATGATTCGCTGGTGCCGTCGGGCTCCGTGCGGGCCGAGAGGTGGCCTTCCACCGTCCACTCCAGGCGCGTGGCCGAGCCCATCGGGTCCGTCATCGTGACCGCGCGGCCGAAGGCGTCCCGTTCGTAGCGCGTCACCGCGCCCAGCGGGTCCGTCACCTCCACCGGGAGGCCCGCACGATCGCAGACGACTCTTGTCGTATTGCCCAGCGGATCCGTCACGGACGTCAGGTGACCGGCCTCCGTGTACGTGAAGTGGGTCGTCAGGCCGGCCGGGTCGGTCACCGACGTACGGTTGCCCCGCTCGTCGAATGTCTGACGGATCACCGTGCCGTCCGGGTTCGTCACCTTCACCGGCAGGCCGAGTTCGTTGTACTCCGCCCTCGCCTCACGGCCGTCCGGGCGGACGACCGACGTCAGGTTGCCCGTGTCGTCGTAGTGGAATGTGGTTGTGTGGCCCAGCGGGTCCGTGCGGGACAGCAGCCGGTTGTAGCGGTCGCGTCGGTACGCGGTCTCGGCGCCCAGCGGGTCGATGACGGACACCACCTGCCGGGCGTCGTTGACCAGGTACCGACTGCTGTGGCCCTCGCCGTTGGTCGCCGTGGTCACGCGCAGACCCGTCTCCGGGTCCGGTTCCCCGTAGGAGAAGCGCGTGGCCATGTGGCCCGCGGAGCCCGCCTGGGCCGTGCAGCGGTCCTGGTCGTCGTACTCGTACGCGTAGCTGCGGTCGTTCGTGTCCGTCCAGGACGTGATCCGGCCCGAGGCGTCGTAGGCGAAGCGAAGCGGCAGTCCGGTGGAGTTGATGACGTCCGTGAGGTTGCCGTCCGTGTAGCCGAAGCGTTTCAGCTCCTGGCCCGTCGTCGCCAGGTGGTAGGCGGTCACGCGACCCGCGTGCGTGGTGATGTGCACGCCCTGACCGGCACTCGTCATGACGGTCTGCGGCGTGCCCTCCTCGTCGTACTCGAAGGTGATCCAGTTGCCGTTGCGGTCATCCACCTGTTCGAGGACGGCCAGGTTCTCGCCCCGGTCCGCGAAGTGCCAGGTGCGGAGGGTCTGCGGGTCCGTGATGGTGTACCCGTCTGCCACGCGGTTCAGGGGGCGGCGAGGGCCGTGGGACGGGAGGGTGGGCAGGCCCGGCGCCGGGTGCGGATAGGCCAGGAGCAGGCCGTCCTCCGTGACGAAGACCACTCCCTGCGCGTCTATCTCCAGACGCTGGTCCAAGGTGGAGGACCACGAGGGGCCGAACCAGCGGCCCTGGTGGTAGGCGGACTCCACCCGTCGTTTGAGGATCAGGGGCAGCACGCCAGGGAGGGCCGCGTCCGTCTGCGGGAGGAACATCTTGCCGGTGGCCACGTCGACCGGGTCGCCGCAGCCCTCCACGGCGTCGTCTTCTCGGGAGTGATCCTGGGGGCTCTCGTCCACCTCGTCGCGGGCGGACTTCCCGCCCTGGGCCGCCCCCCGC
>NZ_JAJSZC010000286.1:0-8203 GCF_036815105.1 Streptomyces sp. IBSBF 3136 | reverse complement strand
CCCCCCCCCCCCCCCCCCCCCCCCCCCCCCCCCCCCCCCCCCCCCCCCCCCGGCGGGGTTTCAGCTGGCGATGTCCTCGCGGTCGGTCGGCAGCAGGCCGTCCCTGGCGAGTTCGGTGCGCTCGTGTTGTTCGCCGTCGTGCCCGCGCAGCTCGTACACCGAGAGCAGATCCGTGCGCCGGGTGATCCCCAGCTTGCGGTAGACCCGCGTGAGGTGCTGCTCGACCGTGCTCACGGTGATGTACAGCATCTGGCTGATCTCACGGTTGGTGTGCCCGAGCGCCGCCAGCTCCGCCACCCGGCGCTCCGCCTCGCTGAGGACCTGGCGCGACTGCTGGTCCTGCTGGCGCCAGCCGGCCTGCGGTGCCCGTCGCTGCTCGGCGCCGCCCTCCTCCTCGGCGGGCAGCCCCGGCGCGAGACAGGCCCGGGTGACCTGGGTGGCGCGCCGGGCCAGCAGCCTGGCCTGGTCGAACTCGCCGAGTTTCTGGTGGGCCAGGCTGAAGTCGTTGAGCGCCCTGGCCAGCTCCAGCCGGTCCTGGGCCGCGGTCAGGAACTCGACGCTCTGCCGCAACAGGGCCGGGCGCCGGGCCGGTTCACTGGCGGCGGCGAGCACCCGCAGGGAGATGCCCCGCACCCGGATGTCCGCCGCCCGGGTCCGCTCCAGCTGCTGGCGGACCAGCTCACGGGCCTCGGCGGTGTGGCCGAGTTCCAGGTTCACCAGCGCCAGGTTGCCGCGCCACGGGCTGAGCGCGGGCAAATCGACCTCCCACTCGTGCATGAGCCGGCCGCACAGCTGGAAGTCGCCGCCCGCGGCGAGCGCCTGGTCGGTTGCGAGGAACAGACAGCCCCTCGCCTCCAGGTAGTACAGGCCGAGGAAGGTCTCGAACAGGGCGTCCGGCACGGGCTGGCGCAGCACCTGGGCGGCCGCGTCGTAGTCGCCGAGACTGGTGCGGGCGGAGACCAGGGTGGCGCGCGGCAGCCCGATGAGGATGCCCCACGCCTTGGCGGGAAGCAGCTGGAGGGCCCGCTCCGACTGCTGCACGGCGGTGGTCAGGTCGCCGAGGCGCAGCGCGATGCTCGCGTTGACGCCGCTGAGCACCGCCTGCCAGGTGAGGTCGCCGAACCGGGCCGCCTCCTGGACCAGCCGCTCGCACCAGGAACGCGCCAGGTGCGGCTTGCTGCCGCAGCGCAGGGCGAGCAGCGCGCCCGCCACCACCTCCAGGGCCGTCTCACCGACATGGCAGCTCTGCAGGATGTGCTGGGCGGACGTGGTGGCCGTGTCACCGCCGCCGCGCACCCAGAACGTCGTCATCCGGTCCACGGCGTGCGCCCAGGTGCCCCTGCGCGCCGCCACCCGGACGCCGTCGGCGCCGGCTGTCCGCAGCCGGCGGTCGGAGCCGAAGTACCAGTGGAAGGTCGCGGACAGCTCGGCGGCGCTGCGCGGGTCGAGCCGTTCGGGCGTCCCGCACAGCGCGGCCGCCGCCCGGGTCGCCGCCTCGGTCTGGCCGTGCCACAGGGAGTAGCGCACGATCTCGACCGCGGCGGCGGGCGGCAGCTGCCCCGCCTCCACGGCGTCGAGGAGCGGGGGCAGGTAGGCGGTGGCGACCGCGGTGTTCTTCCGCCACAGGGCGCGGGTGAGCGCGTACATGCCGGCGTTGCGCTCGCGCGGGTCGGCGCTGGCACCGACCGCGAGTTCGAGGCAGCGCACCGCGGTCTCCGGGTCGCCCGCGGTCAGCGCGAGTTCCGACGCGTCGCGCAGGGCGGCCACCGCCCACGGCTCGGGTGCCTGGCCGGCCGCCAGCAGGTGCCGGGCCACGTCGCCGGCCGTCGCGCCCGCCTGGGAGAGCAGCCGCGCCACCTGGGTGTGCAGCGCCGACCGCTCGCCGTGCGGCATGCCGTCGAGGATCGCGGACTCGCCCCGCGGATGCCGGATCCGGCCGCCGAGCAGCACGCCGGCCTCCGTGAGGATCCGGACGAGTTCCTCGGTCTCCTCCAGCCTGCCGGCGAGCAGTTGGGCGATCAGCGCCGGCGAGGAGCGGTCGCCGAGGACCGCTGCGGCGCGCGCCACGGACAGCAGCTCGGCGTCCCACCGGTACAGGCAGGCCAGCACGGCCTGTGCGTACGCGACCCCGGCCAGGGGTCCCTCGCGGTCGGCGTCCTCGTCGGTGAACACGGCGCCGAGCCGGTCGTCGAGCGCCGCGTGCAGCAACAACGGGTTGCCGCCGGTGAGCCGGTGGTACCCGTGGGCGAGCCGCGCGGGCTCGGGGACCCCCTCCTTGGCCAGCAGGGTGGTGATGTCCTCGACCGACAGCGGGGCCAGCCGGATGTGGCTGCAGGGGTGCCGGGTCAGCTCGGCCCGGAACTCCGGCAGCGTCGGCTTGCCGCGGTGCCACTCGTTGAGCACGATCAGCAGCCGTTTGCTGACCATTCTGCGCTGCAGCGAGAGCAGCAGCCGCAGCGACGGCGCGTCGGCGAACTGCACGTCGTCCACCGCGAGTACCAGCGGCTGGTCCGCGCACAGGTCGAGGAGCACGCCGCACAGTTCGCGGATGCTGGTGTCCGGACTGCCGTACGGGCCCGGCTGGTTCGCTCCCCACGAACCGGCCGACTCGTCCGGGATGCCGATGAGCCGCGCGGCGTGCTCCGGCAGGGACGCCGCCGGGCCGGCGCTGCGGAGCAACTGGTCGGCGACGCCCATCGCGAGCTTCCGTTCGGCCCTCGAGCCGGTGGCGGTGAGCATCAGGGCTCCCGCCTTCGCCGCCTGCCGTGAGAACTCGTGCAGCAGGTGCGTCTTGCCGCTCGCCAGGCCGCCTTCTACGAGCGCCAGTCTGCCGTTGCCGCACGTGCTTTCCGCGAGCAGGTCCCGCAACTGGGACAGCGCCGCGTCGTAGCCCATTCTCGCCATAAGTGCCTACCCCCCGAGCTCGGCATTTTCTGTGCTGAGCGGGACTTCGCGCCGGGCGGCGCCCGCCCCGTTCACAGGCGATGTCTGGCGATGGCGCCTCCGTCGATCCTCAGCTGTGTCCCGGTGACGTACCGCGATTCGTCCGAGGCCAGGTAGACGACGGCGTGCGAGACGTCCGCGGTCGTGACGTGGGTGATGGGCATCGCCTGGAGAGTGGCCAGGATCGGTGCCACGTCGTCCTTGGTCGGGTTCTCCAGATCCGGGCGGTAGGTCCGGAGCATGGCATCGTTGTTGGTCATGTCGGTGTCCACGGTGGTCGGGTGGACCGAGTTCACCCGGATGCCGCGCGGCGCGAGCTGAAGGGTGAGTTCCTTCATGTAGTCGACGAGGACGTGCTTGCTGAAGCGGTAGCCCACGTAGCCGGCGCCGGCCATCTCGTCCTCGCCGATGGGCGGCACCAGACTCGCGATGGAGCCGGACAGCACGACGGAGGCGCCGTCACGCAGATGCGGCAGCGCGGCGTGGACGGTGTTGAGCACGCCGACCAGGTTGACGTCGACGCTGGCGGCGAAGCCGTCCACGGTCACGTCCTGGCCCATCGGCAGGATGCCCGCGTTGGGGACGAGGACGTCGACACCTCCATCGAGTTCGGCGACACCCTCGGCGACGGCCGAGCGGACGGCGGCGTAGTCGCGCACGTCGGCGTACTTCACGACCGCGCGGCGCCCGGTCTCGCGCACCAGTCTGGCGGTCTCGTCCAGGTCCTCGTTGCTGGCCATGGAGTAGCCGGCGGTCTCGATGTCCTTGCACAGGTCGACGGCCACGATGTCCGCGCCCTCCCGCGCCAGGTGGACCGCGTGGCTGCGGCCCTGGCCTCTGGCCGCGCCGGTGATCACGACGACCTTGTTCTCAACCCGACCCATCTTTGGGGACCTCTTTCACGCGAGGGAAGTTCTGCTTTTCAGGTGGAAAGTAAAATGCAGGTTTCGCGGTGGGGACCGGCCGACATCAAATGGACTGCGAACGGCAGATGAGTTCGCGGCGAATCACTGTTGTGTTCGCCCGGGAACAGTTGAATGGACAAGTAACAGGCACCAAATGCCATGGTGCAGGCCCGCACGCGGACCGGTGATCTTGGCCGTAATGCTGTCCGTCATGATGGTCGCATTATTTGTCCGACTGTTCGACCGCGCAAGAGAATCGGTAAATATCTTGTGAGGGTGTCTCCTTGCCCATGGACAGCGTGCTCTCCTGTTCGTGGCCGTTCCCTCAGGTTTCACTCAAATCCCTTGACACGGCGCCAGGTCGGCCTTGCCGCAGTGGTGCGTCATGTGGGGTTGGCTGATTCTTGACGGTGCGCCCGGCGGGGCCGGCCGGTGACGGCCGGACGCCGGGGCGGTCCCTGTCCGATCCTGCCCCTCTGCCATAGGTGACTTACCGTCAAGTATTCGCGCGTAGCGTCGACTTGCAGTGAACACGAGGTCACCGAAAGGGGGTGGCGGCCGGTGAACGCTGGGGTCGATAGGGGTACCGCGCTACGCCGGCTCCCCGTCAGCATGGCGCCCGAAAAGGGCACTCCGCCCACCGGGCCCGGCGGCCCCGGATGCCCGTTCGGTCATTCGGCCGGCGCGGTCATCCGTGAAATGCTCGCCCAGATCCGACCGGGTGTGGCGAACGTTTCCAGACTGAGCAGGTCGTCGACGAACCGGATGCCGTACTCCGCCTCCAGGTCGCTGATCAGCTCCACCGTGGCCATGGAATCCAGACCGTAATCCCGCAGCGAGGTTTCCTCGTCAATCGCGTCCGCCGGGGATATGAACGGAAGGTATCTGCGCAGTATGGCGTCGAACTTGGCGTCGAGCATGATGACTCCCACTCAGAGACGTGGCTGTCTTCGCGATGCAAGACCACTACCGGACGTATCGGCAACCCCTATGCCCCCCTTACTCGCTGGAGATCGGAATGTCCGACCTGGTCGACTCCGCGCTGACCACGCGCTTCCTGCGGGGCCTGGCCACCGCCCCCGACCGCACCGCGGTACGGGTGGGAACCAGCCGCGTGACCTACGCCGAACTGCACGAGCTGGCCCTGCGCCGGGCGGGCGACCTGCACGCCGCCCCGGGCGGGCCGCCGCGCGCCGTCGGCGTCCTCACCGACCGGAGCCTGGAAGGCTACGCCGGTGTCCTCGCCGCCCTCTACGCCGGTGCCACCGTGGTACCGCTGCACGCCCGCTTCCCGCTCGAACGCACCCGGCGGATGCTGGTCACGGCCGGGGTGGACGCGGTGATCGCCGACGGACCCGGGCTCGCCACCCTGCGCGAACTCGCGCGGTCCGGCCTGCGGTTGCCCGTACTCGCGCCCGGAGCCGGCGACACGGTCCCGTACGCGATGCCGGCGACCGGCCGTCCGCTCGACGCACCGGCCCGGGTGCGCGACGCCGACCACGCCTACATCCTGTTCACCTCGGGATCGACCGGCCGTCCCAAGGGCGTGCCCCTCACCCACGGCATGATCCGGCACTACTTCGCCCTCGCCGACCGGCACTACGACTTCCACGCCGGCGACGCCTTCTCCCAGACGTTCGACCTGAATTTCGACTGCGCGATGTTCGACATGTTCTGTGCCTGGGGCGCCGGCGCGAGCCTGCACCCCGTCCCCGCACAGGCCTACCGGGACCTGCCCGGCTTCTTCGCCGAACGCCACCTGACCGTCTGGTTCTCCGCGCCGAGCGCCATCGGCCTCGCCCGCCGCACCCGGGGTCTCGCCCCCGGCGGCATGCCGACGCTGCGCTGGAGCCTGTTCGCCGGGGAGGCACTGCGCGCGGCGGACGTCACCGACTGGCAGGCCGCGGCCCCCGCCGCCACCGTGGAGAACATCTACGGCCCCACCGAACTCACCCTGACCGTCAGCGGCCACCGCTGGTCCCCGAAGACCTCCCCGGACCTGTGCGTCAACGGCCTCGTACCGATCGGCGCACTGCACGAGGGCCACGACCACCTGCTGCTCACCCCGGACGGCGCGTTCTCCGACCGCGAGGGCGAACTGTGCGTCACCGGACCGCAGATGACCCCCGGATACCTCGAACCGGAGGACGACGAAGGCCGGTTCCTGCGGCACGACGGCCGCCGCTGGTACCGCACCGGCGACCGGGTGCGCGCCCTGGACAACGGCGAACTGGTCTACCTCGGCCGCTGGGACTCCCAGGTGCAGGTCAACGGCTGGCGGGTGGAGCTCGCCGAGATCGAGTTCGCGCTCGGCGCCTGCCCCGGCGTACGGGACGCGGTGGCCGTGACCCGCACCACCGGCGGCACCGCCGAGATCGTGGTCTTCTACACCGGCCAACCCGTGCCCGCCGCCCGCCTGACCAAGCAGCTCGCCGAGCTCCTGCCCAAGGGCATGCTGCCCCGGCGCTTCACCCACCTGGCGGAGTTCCCGCTGAACTCCAACCGGAAGATCGACCGCAGACGCCTCGCCGAGGAGGCGGCCGGCCGAGCGGGCGGCCCGGTGGCCGGGGAAGCGGCCGGGGGGCCCGGCACCGTCCGGACCGACTGAGCGCGCGTTAGGGGTCGTTAGGGGCTCTTGACCGGCGGCCCGTGCGCGAACGTGACCCGCAACGGCAGGCGGACGCACATCGCGGAGGAACCTCTTGACGTCGGCACACACGCTGGGGGCGCTGCCCGCACCCGAGCAGATACGAGTCTTGGTCGAGCTGGTGCGCGAACAGGTGCTGGTCGTGCTGCGGGAGGCCGGCGAGGAGCCGGACGCGGTCGACCCCGCCCGCCCGCTGCGCGAACTCGGCGTGGACTCCCTCGGCCTGGTCAAGCTCCAGCGGCTGCTGAACGCGGCCACCGGCCTGACCCTGCCGCCCACCGTCGGCTTCGACTTCCCCACGGCGGCGGACCTGGCCCGCCATCTGCGCGCCGAACTCATCGGGTCCGCCGCCGAGGCCACCGACGAGATCACGCCACCCCCGGCCGCGGACGAGCCCATCGCCGTCCTCGGCATCGGCTGCCGCTTCCCCGGCGGCGCCGCCTCGCCCGACCGGCTCTGGCAGCTGATCGCCGAAGGACGGCACGTCGTCGACGACTTCCCCGACGACCGCGGCTGGGACCTCGACCGGCTCTACGACCCCGACCCCGCCACCCCCGGCACAACCTACGTCCGCCAGGGCGGATTCCTCCGCGATGCCGGTGACTTCGATGCCGGCTTTTTCGGTATCAGCCCCCGCGAGGCGCTGGCCATGGAACCGCAGCAGCGCCTCGTCCTGGAGACCGCGTGGGAGGCGCTGGAACGCGCCGGCATCAACGCCGACACGCTCCGCGGCAGCCGCTCCGGCGTCTTCATCGGCGCCGACCCGCAGGACTACGGCATGCCGCTGCACGAGGCCCCGGACGGCCTCGACGGCTACCTGATGACCGGCAACTCCCCGAGCGTGCTGTCCGGACGCCTCGCCTACGTCCTCGGCACCGAGGGCCCGACGCTGAGCGTGGACACCGCCTGCTCCAGCGCCCTGGTGGCCCTGCACCTCGCCGTGCAGTCGCTGCGGGCCGGCGAGTGCACGCTCGCGCTGACCGGTGCCGCGTCCGTCATGGTCCACCCCGGCGCGTTCACCTCCTTCAGCCGCCAGCGCGGACTCGCCGCCGACGGGATCTGCAGGCCCTTCGCCGCCGCCGCGAACGGCACCGCCTGGTCCGAGGGCGCCGCCGTCCTCGTCCTCGCCAGGCTTTCCGAGGCGCGCCGCCTCGGGCATCCCGTGCTGGCCGTGATCCGCGGTACGGCCATCAACTCCGACGGCGCCAGCAACGGGCTGACCGCCCCCAACGGGCTCGCCCAGCAGCGCGTCATCCGACAGGCTCTGGCCAACGCCGGCCTGACCACCGGCGACGTCGACGCCGTCGAGGCGCACGGCACCGCCACCACCCTCGGCGACCCGATCGAGGCACACGCCCTGATCGCCACCTACGGCGCGGCCCGCTCACCGCGGACACCGCTGTGGCTCGGGTCGGTCAAGTCCAACATCGGACACAGCCAGTCCGCGGCGGGCGCCGCCGGACTCATCAAGATGATCATGGCCATGCGGCACGGCGTGCTGCCGCCGACCCTCCACGTCGACCAGCCCACCCCGCACGTCGACTGGTCCTCGGGCACCGTCCGGCTGCTCACCGAGGCCGTGCCCTGGGAGCCTGGCGACCGCCCCCGTCGCGCCGGCGTCTCGGCCTTCGGCGTCAGCGGCACCAACGCCCACGTCATCGTCGAGGAACCGCCCGAACCCGACCCGGCCCCCGCCGCGGACTGGCTG